>DASQVN010000892.1:0-2813 GCA_035640755.1 Rhodopila sp. | reverse complement strand
CGAAGGCGGGCTGTCGGCCGCGCTGACGCGGCTGATCGCGCGCGGCGGCGAGCCGATCATCCGCCGTGCGGTCGATCTCGCGATGCGGCTGCTGGGGCATCATTTCGTTGCGGGGGAGACGATCCAGCAGGCGCTGGCGCATGCCCGGCCGCTGGAGGCGCGGGGCTTCCGCTATTCCTATGACATGCTGGGCGAGGCGGCGATGACCGCGGCCGATGCCGCGCGGTATCTGGCGGCGTATCAGCAGGCAATCGCAGCCATCGGGCAGGCCGCTTCAGGGCGCGGGGTGATTGCCGGGCCCGGGATCTCGGTAAAGCTGTCCGCGCTGCATCCGCGTTATGAACGCTCCCAGCGTCCGCGGGTGATGCGAGAGCTGCTGCCGCGGCTGCGGGACCTGGCGCTGCGGGCGAAGGCGCAGGATATCGGGCTGAACATCGATGCCGAGGAAGCCGCGCGGCTCGACCTCTCGCTCGACCTGCTGGAGGCGCTGGCGCTCGACCCTGCGCTGGACGGCTGGAACGGACTCGGCTTTGTCGTGCAGGCGTACGGCAAGCGGGCGCCGTTCGTGATCGACTGGCTGATCGATCTGGGGCGGCGGTCGGGGCACCGGCTGATGGTGCGGCTGGTGAAGGGCGCGTATTGGGATTCCGAGATCAAGCGGGCGCAGGTGGAGGGGCTGGCCGACTTCCCGGTGTTCACCCGGAAGGTGCATACCGACGTATCATACCTCGCCTGCGCACGGGCGCTGCTGGATGCGCCGGACGCGGTGTTTCCGCAGTTTGCCACGCACAACGCGCAGACCCTGGCCGCGGTGATGCAGATGGCCGGGCCGGACTATCGGCCTGAGCAGTACGAGTTCCAGTGCCTGCACGGCATGGGGGAACCGCTGTATGAGGAGGTGGTCGGCCCCCTCGGCCGGCCGTGCCGCATCTACGCGCCGGTCGGCACCCATGAGACGCTGCTGGCCTATCTGGTGCGGCGATTGCTGGAGAACGGGGCGAATACGTCGTTCGTGCACCGGATCGCCGACGCTGCAGTGCCGGTGGAAGTCTTGGCGGCCGATCCGGTGGCGGCGGCACGCGCCATCGAACCACTCGGCGCGCCGCATCCGGCGATCGCCCTGCCACGTGACATACTGGGGCCGGACGTTGCCAACTCCGCCGGCCTCGATCTGACCAATGAGGCCGAGCTGGCGGGGCTGGCGGGGGCGCTGGAGGCGAGCGCGGCACGGGGGTGGACCGCCGGCACCGGTGCGGGCGCGCGGGCGGTGCGCAACCCGGCGGACCGGGATGATGTCGTAGGCTGGTGCGCCGACGCTTCCGCGGATGAGATCGCCGCGGCCATCGCTTCGGCACAGGGAGCGGGGGTGGCCTGGGCGGGATCGCCCGTGAGCCATCGCGCCGACTGCCTGCGCCGAACAGCCGACGCACTGGAGACGCGCATGCCGCTCCTGCTCGGCCTGATCGTGCGGGAGGCCGGCAAAACCCTGCCGAACGCGATTGCCGAGGTGCGGGAGGCTGTCGATTTCCTCCGCTACTACGCCGCCGACGCCGAGACGCTGTCCGCGTCGCCGCTCGGCTCTGTCGCCTGCATCTCGCCCTGGAATTTTCCGCTGGCGATCTTCACCGGGCAACTCGCCGCCGCGCTGGCGGCCGGCAATACGGTGTTGGCGAAGCCGGCCGAGGAGACGCCGCTGATCGCCGCGGAATGCGTGCGGCTGATGCACGAAGCGGGCATTCCGCCGGAGGTGTTGCACCTGCTGCCGGGAGATGGCGAGGTCGGCGCCGCCCTGGTCGCGGACCCGCGCATACAGGGCGTGATCTTCACCGGCTCGACCGAGGTTGCTCGTCTGATCAACCGCCAGCTTGCCGGGCGGTTGACGCTGGGCGGGAAGCCGGTGCCGCTGATTGCCGAGACCGGCGGGCTGAATGCGATGATCGTCGATTCCTCGGCGTTGGCGGAGCAGGTGGTGGCGAGCGTGCTCGCATCGGCGTTCGATTCCGCCGGCCAGCGGTGCTCGGCCCTGCGCATGCTGTGCGTACAGGCGGACGTGGCGGAGTCGATCCTGGCCATGCTGCGCGGGGCGATGCAGGAGTTGCGGGTGGGCAATCCGGCGGATCTCGCGACTGATGTCGGGCCGGTGATTACGGCGGCGGCGCGTGATGCGATTCTGGACCACGTGCGGCTGATGCAGGGGCGGGGGTTCCGGGTGGAGAGCGTGAAGCTGCCGCAGGAGACGCGACCGGGCACGTTCGTCGCGCCGACGCTGATCGAGATCGGCCAGGCGGCCGACCTGCGGCGGGAGGTGTTCGGGCCGGTGCTGCACGTCCTGCGGTACGAACGGGATCGGCTGGACGTGCTGATCCGGGAAATCAATGCGTCGGGCTACGCGCTGACCTGCGGCCTGCAGACGCGGATCGATGAGACGGTGGCACGGGTCACGAAACATGCCGCCGCGGGGAACATCTACATCAACCGCGACATCATCGGCGCGAAGGTGGGGGTGCAGCCGTTCGGCGGCTCCGGCCTGTCGGGCACGGGGCCGAAGGCGGGCGGACCGCTGTATCTGCGCCGGCTGGTAGCGGATCCCGCGCCGTTCGAATGCGGCGGGCCGGCGCCGGAGCGTGATGGCCGCAGGCGGGATCGCCGACGGTCTGAATCACGCGACCAGTTGGTGCCGGCGCGCGCGTTCGCCGCATGGCTGGCTTCGGCCAGGCATGCCGAGGCGGCGGCGCGGTGCGAGCGATTTCTGCGTACCTCGCCGCTCGGCTGGACGGTCACGCTGCCGGGGCCGGTCGGTGAGAGCAACATGT
>DASQVN010000891.1:0-2021 GCA_035640755.1 Rhodopila sp. | reverse complement strand
CGATCGGCCAGTCACTGAACCTGATCATCCCGCCCAACCTGCGCGAGCGCCACTGGCAGGGTTATCACGGCACCATGCGTACCGGGCAGTCCCGGTACGGCGAGGGCCAGCTCTTGTCGGTTCCAGCCATCCGCAGCGATGGAACGCGCATTTCGGTGGAATTCACCATCGTACCGTTCACCGATGACGCCGGCCGCATGATCGGCATTGCCGCAGTCATGCGCGACGCTACGAAGACGTTCGAGGAGTTGCGGGCCTTGCGCAAGGAGATCGCCGCGCTCCGCGCCAGGCATTGATTTATAGAGCGGGTTTACGCTCCCGCACGTTCCGCTCTCCCGCGATCTGCCCTAGCCTCGCGGCCTGAACACCACGTCAGCCGGGTAATCGGGCTGGGTCGTGACAATCCCCACCGGCAGCACCGGCCGGTCATCCACCCGTGCCACATGGAACCGCCCGATCAGCGCGGCCAACACCAGCACCGCCTCGGCCATCGCAAACTGGGCGCCGACGCAGACCCGTGGCCCCGCGCCGAACGGCATGAACGCGAAGCGCGCCGGCGCGGGGCGATCGGGCATGAACCGCGCCGGCACGAACGCGTCCGGCTCCTGCCAGTGCGACAGATGACGGTGCAGGAGCCAGGGGGCGATCATCACCACCGTCCGCCGCGGCAGCTCCAGCGTGCCGATCCGGTCCGTCGCAATGACCTCCCGCACAATGACGAAGACCGGCGGGAACAGCCGGAGAGTCTCGTTCACCACCGCGCGGGTCCGATGCATGCCGGCCATCACGCCGAGCGCAGTGTCGGGATGCAATGACACCGAGGCCGCTTCTTCGGCGAGCCAAGCCTGTTCCTCCGTAGCCTGCGCCAGTAGCAGCAGCGCCCAGAACAGCGTCACGCCCGTCGTCTCATGCCCGGCCAGGATCATCGTCGCCACTTGGTCGCACAACTGGTCGGCCGCAAACCGGGCACCGGTTTCCGGATCGCGCGCCGCCCGCAGCAGGTCGAACAGGTCGCGCGGCACGTCGGGCTCCGGTTCGGCCAGCCGGTCGGCGATCAGTGTCCGGATGAACCCCATCCAGCGCTTCCGGAACCGGATCCGTCCCCAGTCGTGCGGCGTGGGAATGCTGGGCGGCAGCAGCATATCGAGCGCATACGGGCGGGAGTGGTGCGAGAACTCGTCCATCAGCCGACGCAACGCCGCGCCATGCTGCGCCATCTCCAGCGAGAACATCGACCGGCCGGCAATCTCCAGCGCCAGGTTTTGCATCGTGGTGAGAAGATCGATTGGCTGCCCCGCCTGCTCCTGCAGCCGCACAACTGCCTGGTCCGCTGCCGTGAGGATATGCCGCGCCAGCACCGGCAGCACCCGAGGCGCCAGCGCCGGCGCGATCGTGCGCCGCTGCAGCTTCCATTCCTCGCCCTCGCTCAGCAGCAGGCCGTTACCGGTAATGGGTCGCAGGATCCGGATTGAAGCGGGGGAGCGCCGGTAGTTCCCGGCATTGCCGATCAGCACATGGTGGATGGCATCGGCGCCGTTCAGCGTGACATTGGCACGCCCCATGAATTGGCGCATCGAGACCTCCTCTCGATAGGCCGCCTCGGGCCACATTGTCAGCGCATTGGTTCGGACCGCCCGCAGGAACGCCCGCAGCGGGGGATGAGCATGGGGCACCGGAGGGACAGGCGGTCGAATGGGCATGGGTTCGACGTGCTCACGGATCGCTGTGGCGGCCCCGACGGTACGACCCATGGCTCATGGATGGAAGTGCTTCTGCCTTCCCGCCTCCGCGATCAATTTGCGTGCATGTGCGAATCGCGGGCGCTCCCATCGACCAAAGCTACCTCGTGCCTGCCGTGCCGCCCTGGCAGCGCGGCGGCCTGGTGATGCGGGACAACCGGGCGGTGCGCACACCGCCCGCCCGTTCGACCACACGCATCATCAGCGGCTGAGCTACCGCACGACCATCGTCGCCGATGCACCACTGCCGGCGATCTGAGATTGCCGGGTCACGCCGGGCTG
>DASQVN010000890.1:0-2565 GCA_035640755.1 Rhodopila sp. | reverse complement strand
GGCTTGCCCCCGTGCCGGCCGTCCCTACTATGCTTCCGCGCCCCGCCACCCGGACCCGCCCCCAGCCTTGCTCTACATCGGCAGCGACATCTACCGGAACTCGAGCTACGGCCCGAAGCACCCGCTGGAGGTGCCGCGCGTCTCCGTCTGCACCGACCTCTGCCGTGCCCTCGGCTGGCTTCCCGACCGGATCTACCGCGATGCCCCCATGGCGACCGAGGCCGAGCTGCGCCGCTTTCACACGCCTGAGTACCTCGCCGCCCTGCGCCAGGCCGAGACCGACCAGCACGTCTCCGATCAGGTGCGCGCCCGCTTCCGCATCGGCGCCGAGGGCAACCCCGTCTACAAGGAGGTCTTCCGCCGCCCCGCCATCTCGGCCGGCGGCGTCATGCTCGCCTGCCGCCTCACCGCGCAGGGAGGCATCGTCCACTGTCCCGGCGGCGGCACCCATCACGGCCGCCCCGACCGCGCCTCCGGCTTCTGCTTCGTCAACGACCCGGTGCTCGGCCTGCTCACCTGGCTCGACTTGGGGCTGGACAACATCGTCTACCTCGACATCGACGCGCATCACGGCGACGGCGTGCAGGACGCCTTCCACGGCGACCCCCGCGTCTTCACCATCAGCCTGCACGAGGCCGGACGCTGGCCCTTCACCGGTGCCGCCGACGACACGGCGGGAGGCACCGCGCGCAACTTCCCCCTCCCCCCAGGCTGCAACGACAGCGAATACGCCCTCGTCATGGAACACGGGGTGCTGCCGCTGATCCGCGCCCGCCGCCCGCAGGCCATCATGCTCCAGGCCGGCGCCGACGGGCTGGAGGAAGACCCGCTGGCCCGCCTCTCGCTCTCGAACAACACCCACCGGAGGGTCGTGCAGGCGACAAAGCTGCTCGCCCCCCGTCTGGTCGTCCTGGGCGGCGGCGGCTACAATCCCTGGACCGTGGGCCGCTGCTGGGCCCTGATCTGGGCCACGCTGAACGATTTCCCCATCCCCACCCGCCTGCCGGACGAGGCCGGACGGCAGCTCCGTCAGCTCCGCTACGGCCGCGCAGCCGGCCGCAACCCGCCCGAGCACTGGTCCACCACGCTGCTCGACGCCCCGCGCGATGGCCCCATCCGCGACGCCGTGCGCCGTCTTGTAGAGGAGAACGCATGAAACGCCGCTTCCTTCTGACCCTCGCCGCCGCGGCGTTCCCCCTCGCCCTCGCCGCCCAGACCCCACCGGAGCCCACCGGCCCGCAGCCCGAGCTGCCGAAGGAAAAGCTCGTCATCGTCACCCGCGACGGCCAGGAACACACGTTCAACGTGGAAATGGCGCTGACCGAGCAGCAGCAGGAAACCGGCGAGATGTTCCGCAAGGAGGTCCCGCCCGACGGCGGCATGCTGTTCGTCTGGGACCCACCACAGCGGTCGCAGATGTGGATGAAGAACACGCTGATCCCGCTCGACATGGTGTTCATCAACACGGACGGCAAAATCCGCACCATCGCCGAGAACACCACGCCGCAGAGCCTCGCCGTCATCGACAGCGGCGGCCCGGTCAAGGCCACCCTCGAACTCGCCGCCGGCACTACCACCCGGCTCAACATCCGCGTCGGCGACACGGTAAAGCAACGCATCTTCAACAACGCCCAATAACCCCCGTGACCCTCCGTCAGCCTCCGCGTGCTCCGTGGTGAGGGGTTCCGGACCCCCAGGCGGTAACCCCCACACCCAATCGCCCCGCAAGAAGCTTGCATCTTCCCGCCCCACCCCATAGTTTCCGCCGGCTTCCACCGCCGGGGCGTAGCGCAGCCTGGTAGCGCGCCTGTTTTGGGTACAGGAGGTCGTGGGTTCGAGTCCCGCCGCCCCGATTGGATCGTTGAGGGAGAGAGTGTTCACATGCGGGCCCGCATCTTCCAGCCGCCGAAACCGGCCACCCAGTCCGGCTGGGCCAAGACGCATCTCTGGGTCCTGGAATTCATCCCCGCCACCGCCCGCCGCCCCGACTTCCTGATGGGATGGGCCGGCGGCGGCGACACGCAGACGCAGGTCAAGCTGCACTTCGAGACCAAGGAAGAGGCCATCGCCTACGCCGAAAAGGCCGGCATCGACTACGAGCTCGAAATCCAGCCCAAGCGCCGCATTAAGCCCAAGGCCTACGCCGACAATTTCCGCTACGGCCGCATCGAGAACTGGACGCACTGATCACTCGTCCGGCATAATCCCGCGGCGATGGCCGTCTACACCGAAGTCACCGACGATGCCCTGACGGCCTTCCTGTCAGATTACGATATCGGCACGCTCGTCGCCTTCCGCGGCATCGCCGAGGGGGTCGAGAACTCCAACTACTCGCTCCGCACCACCGGCGGCGACTTCATCCTGACGCTGTACGAAAGGCGTGTCGACCCGCAGGACCTGCCCTGGTTCCTCGGCCTGATGGAACATCTCGCACAGCGCGGCATCGTCTGCCCGCAGCCGGTTCACGGCCGCGACGGCGCCGCATTGCGCCAGCTCTGCGGCCGCCATGCCGCGATCACTACCTTCCTGCCCGGTGTCTGGCCCCGCCGCGTGCGGCAGGTGCAT
>DASQVN010000889.1:0-4934 GCA_035640755.1 Rhodopila sp. | reverse complement strand
TCAAGTCGTTGTGTGCGGGTTCACGGTCCGCGGCTTTCTGGTCGCCATGGGTGACGGTGCGCAGGGCTGTTGCCGCACCGGCTGATCCGCTATCACCCGTTGCGCACGACAGGAGGTGTCCCATGGCCAAGCCCGCCCAATCCCCATCCGGCGCCACTGAATGGGACCGCGACGCGGCACTGACCGCGGCACGCATCCTGCTGGAGATCAAGGCCGTGAACTTCCGCCCGGAGGAGCCGTACACCTTCACCTCCGGCTGGAAGTCGCCGGTCTATATCGATTGCCGGCGGATCATCTTCTTTCCGCGCGCCCGGGCGAAGATCTGCGACCTGGCGGTGGGCAAGATCGACCGCCATGTAGGATACGAGCAGATCGAAGCGGTGGCGGGGGGCGAGACGGCCGGCATTCCGTTCGCGGCCTGGATCGCGGACCGCATGGGCGCGCCAATGGCCTATGTGCGCAAGAAAGCCAAGGGGTTCGGCCAGAATGCCCTGATCGAGGGTGACGTACCGGAAGGCAAGCGCACGCTGCTGGTCGAGGATCTGACCACCGATGGACAGTCGAAGATCCGTTTCGCGACGGCGCTGCGCGATGCCGGGGCGATCGTGAACCACACCTTCGTCGTGTTCTTCTATGGCGTATTTCCCGGCGCCTTCGAGACACTGTCCGGCATGGATATCCGGCTGCACCACCTGTGCACCTGGTGGGATGTGCTGGAAGCCTGCAAGGACCGGCCGTACTTCTCGGACCGGGCGCTGTCGGAGGTACGGCGCTTCCTGGAGAACCCGGTTGCATGGTCCGGCGCGCATGGCGGCATCTCCTCGGCCGAGGAAGCATTGGCGCGCAAGGCCGCGGCCGAGGACTGACCGGCCGGCCTCCGCGCCGGCCTGCCCCTCCACACCGACAGCCTGTCACCAGCGTGTGACCGGATGCCTACGCTACCTCACCACCAGCATGTGGCAGGGTGGGTCGGTCGTCGTCGGTTCGCTTTCAGGAGGATTTCGCAATGCAGATTGGCGTAGTCGGGCTCGGCCGCATGGGGGCCAACATTTCCCGGCGCTTGATGGAGGGTGGGCATTCGACCGCGGTCTGGGACGCCAACGAAAAGGCGGTTCAGGCGGTCGGGCAGGATGGCGCGACAATGGCAAGCGGGCTGGAGGATCTGGTCAGCAAGCTAAGCGGGTCGCCCAAGGCGGTCTGGGTGATGCTGCCGCACGGCAGGATCACCGAGGACACGGTCAATGCGCTGGGCGGGATGATGGGTCGCGGCGACATCATCATCGATGGCGGCAACACCTACTACAAGGACGACATCCGCCGCGGGAAGGCGCTGGCGGCGAAGGGGCTGCGTTACCTCGACGTCGGCACCTCGGGCGGGGTGTGGGGTCTGACCCGCGGCTACTGCCTGATGATCGGCGGTGACACGGATGCCGTGAAGCACCTGGACCCGATCTTCGCCACCCTGGCACCCGGGATTGGCAGCATCGAACGCACGCCGGGCCGCGAGGGCCGCGACGCCCGACCCGAGCACGGGTACATCCACGCCGGCCCGGTCGGCGCGGGCCATTTCGTGAAGATGATCCACAACGGCATCGAATACGGCATGATGCAGGCAATCGCCGAGGGCTTCGACATCATGCGCAACAAGAACTCCCCGGCGCTGCCGGAGGATCAGCGCTACGACCTGAACATGGGCGATATCGCCGAGGTCTGGCGTCGCGGCAGCGTGATCGGCTCCTGGCTGCTGGACCTGACCGCCGATGCGCTGGCGAAGGATGAGCGGCTCGACGCGTTCAAGGGGGACGTGGCGGATTCGGGCGAGGGCCGCTGGACCATTGAGGCCGCGATCGAGGAGGCCGTGCCGGCCGAGGTGCTGTCATCGGCATTGTTCACGCGCTTCCGTTCCCGGCAGGACCATACGTTTGCCGAGAAGGTGCTCTCCGCCATGCGGTTCGGCTTCGGCGGCCATGTCGAGCCGAGCAAGAAGTGACGGTCGTGGTTGTGATGGGGGTCTCCGGCAGCGGGAAGACCACCGTCGCGGCCGGCATTGCCCGGCAAGAAGGCTGGGAGCTGCTGGAAGGGGATACGTTTCATCCGCCGTCGAACGTGGCGAAGATGAAGGCTGGCATCCCGTTGACCGACGAGGACCGATGGCCCTGGCTGCGCGCCATTGCCGAGCGGGTCGATGCGCTGCATGCGGACGGCCGCTCGGTGGCGGTTGCGTGTTCGGCGCTGAAGCGCGCTTATCGCAAGGTCCTGATCGGCGGCCGGCCGGACTCGGTGCTGATCTATCTGCGCGGTGCCAAGCAGTTGATCCGTGACCGCATGGAGGCGCGAACGGGGCACTTCATGCCGCCGGCCCTGCTGGACAGCCAGTTCGCCACACTGGAGGAGCCTGGACCGGACGAAAATCCCATCGCGATCGGGATCGAGGGGACGCCGGAGGAGACCATCCGGCTGGCCATTCAACATCTTGAGGAGCGTCTGGCATGACGGAGGTTTTTGCCACTTATCCCAGCCTGCGCAACCGTGTCGCGCTCGTGACGGGCGGCGCGAGCGGAATCGGTGCCGAAGAGGTCACGCAGCTTGCACGGCAGGGCGCCAAGGTTGCCTTCCTGGACATCGCGGATGCCGAAGCGTCGGCCCTGATTGCCAACCTGCGGCAGGAGGGGCTTCCGCCGCCGTTGTACCTGCGTTGCGACCTGCGGGACATCCCTGCCCTGCAGGCTGCGATTGCCGAAATAGGCCGCCGGCTGGGTGCGGTTACGGTGCTGGTCAACAATGCCGCAAACGATCAGCGGCATGGGTGGGAGGACGTCACTGTCGATTACTGGGACGAGCGCATGGCCACCAACCTGCGCCACCAGTTCTTTGCCATCCAGGCTGTCGTGCCGATGATGCGGGCCGCCGGCGGCGGATCGATCATCAATTTCGGCTCGATCTCATGGCACGCCGGCCAGGGCGGCATGCCGGCGTATACGACGGCGAAGGCGGCGGTGGAAGGCCTGACTAAGGGCATGGCCCGCGACCTCGGCCCGTTCGGCATTCGGGTGAATACCGTCATCCCGGGTTGGATCATGACCCAGCGGCAGATCGACCTGTGGCTGACGCCGGAAGCCGAGGAGCAGTTGCTGCGTGCTCAGTGCCTGAAGACCAAACTGGTGCCGGCGGATGTGGCGCGCATGGTGCTGTGGCTTGCAGCCGACGACAGCCGGATGTGCACCAGTCAGCTTTGGGTTGTGGACGCCGGCCGAATGTAGGACTATCGTAACAGGCAAGCATGGTCCGGGAACGTCCGGCGGCCGAGGTCTGCATGTCCGTTACCTTGCTTCCCGACCCCCGGGCGGCCCTGGCGATTGTTCCATTTCAGGCCTGGCCGCGCGACTCATCCCTTGCTGAGACCCTTGCGTCCGGCGTGGCGCGCGACCTTTCCGGCCTGGCCACCTGGCTTTCGGTGACGGCGGTGGCCGCAACGATCAGCGGTCCCGCCGATCTGCGCCATTTGCGAAAGACCCGGCGTGTCCGATTTGTGCTGCATGGCAGCGTCGAAGCCGAACGAAATGTGGTTCGGCTGCTAGTGGAACTGAACGAAGCCGAGACCGGGCGGGTGCTATGGTCCAACCGGTTTGACGGCGCGCGCGAACGGCTCGCATCGCTGCATGACTCGGCGATCAGCCGGATCGCGGAGGTGGTGCCGCAGACGATCCACCAGTGGGAGCAGGACCGGCTGGCACTGGTGCCGGTCGAGGCGCGGACCCCGCACGAGCTGGCGTTGTGCGCATTTGCCAGAATCATGCGGCCGGTCCGCCCGCATTTCGCCGCGGCACGCGATCTGCTTGCGCTGGCGGAGGCGCGCGGCGGGGCGGAATCCAGCATTTGGCTGACACGAGCCTGGTGGCACGTCATGAACCTGGCGCAGGGCTGGTCCGAGGACGACCCGGCGGAGCTTGCCGCGGCAACGTCGGCGATTCGACAGGCCAATGACGACGACCCGGCGGTGCGGGCGCTGACGGCCTGGCTCGGGGTCCTGGGCCGCGGCGACCTATCCGGCGCGCTGGCGTTGCTGGAGGAGGTGCTTGAGGCAGCGCCGCTGTGTTCGCTGGCGTGCAGCCTGAAGGCGCTGGTACTGGTCGGGCAGAACGCTTTCGACGATGCGCTTTTGTATGCTGAACGTGCGGAGGTCCTGGCCGTTCTGGGGCCCGAGAGAGCCTGGCGCGCGCAGGTGATGGCCTTCTGCCATTATCTGTGCGGCCAGTACGCGGCCGCCGCACGATGGGCGCGTGCCTCGGCGGCGCATCATCCTGGGCTGGTGGATACCATGTGCGTACTGGCGGCGAGTCTGGTCATGCTGGGCCGACTTGATGAGGCGACACGGGCGGCCCAGCAGGTGATGAATATCCAGCCCGGGTTCCGGATCAGCGGCTGGCAGCGGCGTCTTGTACTGCCCGAGGCGGCGCAGGCGCATTATGCGCAGCGGCTTCGCCTCGCGGGTCTGCCGGCCTGAGTGCGGACTCCGTTTGACGCCGGGTGGCTGGTGCGGGCATTAAGTCGTCTGCGTGCGCCTGTAGCTCAATTGGTTAGAGCTGGCGGCTCATAACCGCTCGGTTGCAGGTTCGAGTCCTGCCGGGCGCACCATCTGTGGGCAGATGCGAGCCGCCTGGGCGGTGTGCGCGTTCCTGGCCGGGTGGTTTGTCGCCAGCCGCGGCGTGAGCCGGGGCGGCGAAAATTGGGCTTGCAGCGGCGAGGCAGGTCGCATAGACACACCGAGCACATCGTTGGGCGGGCGTAGCTCAGGGGTAGAGCACAACCTTGCCAAGGTTGGGGTCGAGGGTTCGAATCCCTTCGCCCGCTCCAGTCTCTATCCCCACAAATTATCTCCGCTGCTTCGGACGGCCTGAAAAAGGCCGGCTTCTGCGCGGTTTTCCGGGCAAGCC
>DASQVN010000888.1:0-2365 GCA_035640755.1 Rhodopila sp. | reverse complement strand
GTAAGGAACTGTCTCTACCCGCGGCGCCGATCTTGACCGTTGGGAAGGTGGGCGCGGGTATGTCATTGATTTCGCGTGCTGCGCATCTTGCGTCCGCTTGGGAGCGGCGCGCGCATGCGGCCGTGCCCTGGACCGCCAACGGCCGCTGGTCTACTCCCGGAGCCACTCGACAAGAGGAAACCATGCGCGAAATCGGGCACTACATCGGTGGCAAGAGTGTGGCGGGCGCCAGCGGGAAGTTCGGCGATGTATTCGACCCCGCGTCGGGCGAGGTCACCGGCAAGGTCGCGATGGCCAATGCCGCCGAGGTGGACAAGGCGGTTGCCGCGGCCGCGGCCGCCTGGCCGGGCTGGGCCAACACTCCGCCGCTGCGCCGAGCACGGGTGATGTTCAGGCTGAAGGAGCTGCTGGAGCGGGATCGGAAAGAGCTTTCCGCCATCATCACCAGCGAGCACGGCAAGGTGCTGTCGGATGCCGACGGTGAGACGCAGCGCGGCCTGGAGGTGGTGGAGTTCGCCTGCGGCATCCCGCATCTGCTGAAGGGCGAATACACCGATCAGGTGGGCACCGGCATCGACGCCTGGTCGATCCGCCAGCCGCTGGGCGTGGTTGCGGGCATCACGCCGTTCAACTTTCCCCTCATGGTGCCGCTGTGGATGATCCCGGTGGCGCTGGCCTGCGGCAACTGCTTCGTGTTGAAGCCGTCGGAGAAGGATCCGTCGGCGTCGCTGAAGCTGGCCGAACTGCTGAAGGAAGCGGGGCTGCCGGATGGCGTGTTCAACGTGGTGCAGGGCGGGCGCGAGGCGGTGGAGAGCATTCTCGCGCATCCCGGCATTGCCGCGGTCAGCTTCGTCGGCTCCACCGCGATCGCCGAGACGATCTATCGCGGCGGCACCTCGCACGGGAAGCGGGTGCAGGCGCTGGGTGGGGCGAAGAACCACCTGGTGGTGATGCCGGATGCGAACATCGACGAGGCGGTGGATGCGCTGATGGGCTCCGCCTACGGCGCGGCCGGGGAGCGCTGCATGGCGGTCTCGGTTGCGGTGACGGTCGGATCGGCCGGGGATGCGCTGATGGAGCGGCTGGCGCCGCGGGTGCGCGCGCTGAAGGTGGCGCCGGGCACCGACCCGGATGCCGAAATGGGTCCGCTGGTGACGCGCGAGCACATGGAGAAGGTGCGCGGCTACGTCGATCTGGGCGTGCGGGAAGGCGCCGACCTGGTGGTGGACGGCCGCGGGCTGAAGCTGCAGGGGTATGAGAACGGATTCTTCCTGGGCGGCTGCCTGTTCGACAACGTCACGCCGGACATGCGCATCTACAAGGAGGAAATCTTCGGCCCGGTCCTGTCGGTTGTCCGTACCCAGGATGTCGCGACGGCGACGCGGATGATCAATGCGCATGAATACGGCAACGGGGTTGCGCTGTTCACCAACGACGGCGGCGTGGCGCGCGACTTCGCCGAGGCGATCCAGATCGGCATGGTCGGCATCAACGTGCCGATCCCGGTGCCGATGGCGTTCCATTCGTTTGGCGGCTGGAAGCACTCGCTGTTCGGCGACCATCATATCTATGGGCCGGAGGGGGTGCGGTTCTACACCCGCTACAAGGCGATCACGCAGCGCTGGACGGCGGGCGCCCGGCGCGGGCCGGAGTTCACCATGCCGACGCTGGGACGGTAGGCGCTCCGATCGTCCGCCAGGGTCCGGGCCTTTCGAGGGCGGGGCCGTTTTCGCTGCCCAGGTGGCTCCGGATGGCCGTTAGCGCGTGCCGGCCGGAGGGGTTGGTGAGGGGCTGGTTTGTGATCCTGGGGTCTGGGGCCCTGGGATTTGTGGCTCTGGGATCTGTGCTGCCGGGGCCTCTGCGAAAGCGGCGGCTTCGGTGGGGCGGGTGGCGGTCGCTGGGGCCGTGGCAGCAGCCTGCTGCGCGGTCTGGCGTTCGTGCCGCGGGCTCCAGATCTCGGCCATCGTCTGATTGATGAGGGCGTGGATCATGGCCTCTTCCTCCTCGGGCGTTGTGGGGAGGGTGAATGGAGGCTCGGGTTCGGGCGCGTGGGGCGGGGTGTGGACGGGGCGGTGCTGGCGGGCTTTTTCCAGTGCGGCCTCGGCTTTCTGGGCGAGGCGGGCGAAGCTGTTGGCGCGGGTCAGGCTCTGGAGTTGCTGTTTGGGTGGAAGCTCGGGCTCGAGGGCGATAGCGGTGGCGGCGACGGCGCCGAGGGAGAAGGCGATGGCGCGGGCGGCGGTGAGATAGTCGGTCAGGGTGTCCGGGTGGTAGGCGGCGAGCGCGGCGAGGGCGGCGGCGCGGGCCGCGGGGCGGTCGGTGTCGTCGCCGAGGAAGAGGGGGATGAGGGATTTGGCGATGGCGTGGA
>DASQVN010000887.1:0-3090 GCA_035640755.1 Rhodopila sp. | reverse complement strand
ATAAGGACAACGACGATGGCAAAGGACACCGATCACCTGGGGCGGCCGGTTGTGGTGATCACCGGCATGGGGGTGATCAGCTCGTTGGGCCGGGGGCAGGCGGAGAACTGGAAGGCGCTGGCCTCCGGGGTTTCCGGCATCCGGCGGATCACCCGCTTTCCGACCGATCATCTGCGCACCACGGTTGCGGGCACGGTGGATTTCATCCCGGTCGAGCCGTTCTGCAGCCCTGCCCTGGCACAGCGCCTGGCGGAGCTGGTGGCCGAGGAAGCGGTCGCCGAGGCGGCGATCGGACACAACGGTGACTTTCCCGGACCGCTGTTCCTTGCACTGCCGCCGATCGAGATGGAGTGGCCGCAACGTCTGGGTGTCGCTGCGGTGAGTGGTGCGCATGACCGCGTCTCCTATGACGACTTGCTGCAAGTCGCCGGCAACGGCTCATTCGCGCCGGTCTATCAGCGCTTCCTGTTCGGGTCGGTTGGGGAGCACCTGGCGGATCGGTTCGGCACCAAGGGATCACCGATTGCAACTTCCACGGCGTGCGCGTCGGGCGGCACGGCAATCCAGCTTGGGGTCGAGTCGATCCGGCGTGGGGAGACCGGCGCGGCGCTGGTGATCGGCACGGATGCATCGGTGAATCCCGAGACACTGATCCGTTTTTCGCTGCTCTCGGCGCTTTCCACGCGCAACGACCCGCCCTCGGCGGCGTCCCGTCCGTTCAGCAAGGACCGGGAAGGATTCGTCATGGCGGAAGGCGCCGGAGCGCTGGTGCTGGAAAGCCTGGAGCACGCGCGGGCGCGCGGCGCGAAGATCCTGGCTGTGATCAAAGGCTCGGGAGAGGCGGCGGATGGATTCCACCGCACGCGCTCATCGCCTGATGGCAAACCGATCATCGCCTGTATGCGCAACGCCCTGGCGGATGCCGGCCTGTCGCCGGATCAGATCGACTACATCAACGCCCACGGCACGGGGACGCCTGAGAACGACAAGATGGAATGGGTCGGCGTCTCGGCAGTGTTCGGGGAACGCGCAGGGTCGATCCCGATCTCGTCGAACAAGTCGATGATCGGGCACACCTTGACCGCGGCGGGGGCGGCGGAGGCGATCTTCACCGTGCTGTCGATCCGGAACGGGCTGCTGCCGCCGACGATCAATTACGAGATTCCCGATCCCGCGCTGCCGGTGGATTGTGTGCCGAACGCGGCGCGGGCGGCGAGGGTGCGGCACGCGATTTCGAACTCGTTCGGGTTCGGCGGGCAGAATGTGTGCCTGGTGATCGGGGCGGCGGAGTAGGTTCTGCTATGGACCCAAGTTGTGCGCACGGACGCCTGTCGCGCCGCAGCTGTTGCGGCGGCGCCAGGGGTAGGTAGCCGGATCAGGGCCCGACCATAACGGCCATGGCGGGATTGTTGTCGCCGAGTTGCCCTACCCGCGGGCGCGCATCAGGCGTGCGCGGTCGCGTTGCCAGTCCCGCTCCTTGATGGTTTCGCGCTTGTCGTGTTTCTTCTTGCCCTCGCCGATCCCCAGCAGAACCTTGGCTCGGCCGCGTTCGTTGAAGTGGATCTGCAGCGGCACGAGGGTCGCGCCTTGGCGGGTAACGGCGCCGAGCAACTGGTTGATCTGTTTCTTCTTGAGCAGCAGCTTGCGCGGGGCTCGCGGCTCGAAGCGCGACAGGACGCCACCCTGGTATTCGGGGATGTAGAGGTTGAACAAGTACATCTCCCCATCCCTTTCACCGGCCCAGGCGTCGGTCAGCGTCGCGCGGCCGGCGCGGAGCGATTTCACCTCCGGGCCTTTCAGCACCATGCCGGCCTCCACGGTGTCCTTGATCGCATAGTCGAACCGTGCCTTGCGATTCTGCGCAGCGACGCCGTGGGAGATCAGCCCCTTTTTCCTCGTCTCAGCCATGACACCCTATATGGGGCTGTGGCCCCCGCCGCGAAGTCCGATCGTCATAGCAGACAAGTGGCCGGCGTCACGCCGCGCTGTTGAGCAGCACTGGCGTCCATCCGCGCAGCGGAGGGGACATAAAAGGAGGAAAAGCCTCATGAAATCCAAATGGCTTCAGCGACGCGCCGCCCTGGCCTGCGTCCGCGATGTTGCGGCTGCGTGCCTTGTCCTGTGCGGTGTCACGGCGGCGGCGCACGCCGACAACCGCACCGAAGTGACCATTCCCGGGGACCGTGCCTATCCCGAGAGCATCACCGCGACGTCGGACGGCACGCTGTACACCGGCAGCATTCCCGAGGGCGGCATCTTCCGGGTTCGCCCGGGCAGTACGACCGCGGAACGGTGGATCGCGCCGGGCGCAGGCGATTCGATGTCCACCTTCGGGGTGCTCGCGGATGAGCGTTCCGGCACCTTGTGGGTGTGCTCGAATAACGCCTCGAACCTCGGCGTGCCGCCGCCGGGCGCGGCGAAGCCGGTGGCGCTCAAGGCGTTTGATCTCAAGACCGGCACGCTCAAGGCCAGCCACCCGTTTCCGAGGGACCCGGCGTTCTGCAACGATGCGGCCGTGGGGCCCGACGGCTCGGTCTATGTGACCGATTCGGCGCAGCCGTGGGTGCTCCGCCTGCGACCGGGCGGCTCGGCGCTGGAAGTCTGGGATGAGAACCAGGATTTCGGCAACAACGCCACAGTGGACGGGATTGCATTCGGCTCGGACGGCAACCTGTATGTCAACACGTACCGCAGCGGGCAGCTATTCCGGATCGCGATCGAGCGTGACGGGCGGCCGGGTCAGGTTACCAGGCTGCAGACGTCGCAGCCAATCGAACATCCCGACGGGATGCGGCGCTACGGCACCGACACGCTGCTGATGGTCGAGGGGGCCGGCCGCTTCGACATCGTGCATCTGGCGAAGGGTGGCGACAGCGCGCGGATCGAGGTTGTGAAGAGCGGCTACAAGGGGCCGGTCTCGGTCGTGCAGGTGGGCAATACCGCCTGGGTGTTGGAAGGGCAGCTCGATACGCTGTTCACAAAGGGGGCGGGCAAACCGACGCCGTTCCACGCCTACGCCGTTCCGTTGCGTTCGCAATAGGACGACGTGGAACCAGCCGCTCGATCCGGGATCGGGCGGCTGAGCGGTTG
>DASQVN010000886.1:0-2613 GCA_035640755.1 Rhodopila sp. | reverse complement strand
CGCGAAGCGGGCGACGATGGCGGGGAAGGCGACGTTCACCGCGGAATCGAGCGGGACCACGAGGGTGCCGAGGCCGACGACAAGCAGCGGCCAGGCTGGGGTCCTTGTATCTGCCATGCGCTGCCTTGTCCTCCCGGTGGGAGCATACCGGGGTCGAGGGGCGGGGAAAGGGTCCGGCCATCCACGCACCACGGTTGCCGCGCAGATGGACGCGTCAGGACCGTCGATGACCGAGAGGGCCCGGTGCGCAAAGGCCGCCCTTTCTTCAGCGCTCTATGCTCTCGTCGGAGTCGGCCCGAGCTGGCGGGAGAGGAAGCCGATGAGGGCTTCTTCCTCGGGTTTCAGGCCGTCGCCGGCACCACCGTGCGGCCCCTCGGCGGTGGGCGGCAGGGCATCGCCCAGCTGGCCGTCGAGGTAGCTCTCGATAATGGCAGGATGGATATAGCACTTGCGGCACACGGCGGGGGTGTTGCCGAGCATTCTGGCGACGGACTCGATCGCGGTGGTGGCGTTCCTTCTGGCCTTGGCTTCGCTATCGGCCGCCTCGATCCGCTGCAGGGCGAGGGCGGCGAGATTGGTCGCGGCCCAGGTGCGGAAGTCCTTGGCAGTGACCGGCTCCCCGGTGATGGACTGCAGGTAGTCGTTGACGTCTACGGAATCGATGGTGTGCGGCTCGCCGTTCTCATCGAGGTATTGGAACAGCTCCTGACCGGGCAGGTCCTGGCACTTGCGCACCACGTTGGCGAGCCGTCGGTTGGCGAGGTCGATGTGGATCTCGGCCCCGCCCTTGCCGCGGAAGTCGAAGCGGATGCGGGCGCCGCCCTCCACCTTGACGTGACGGCTGCGCATCGTGGTCAGGCCGAAGCTGCCGTTCTGCTTCGCATATTCCTCATTGCCGACGCGTATCAGCGTGGTTTCCAGCAGGCGGACAATGGCGGCGAGCACCTTTTCCCGCGGCAGGCCACGGCGCGCGAGGTCGTGTTCCACCTGGGCACGGATCCGCGGCAGGACGGCGCCGAAGGTCAGCATCCGGTGGAATTTTGCCTCGTCGCGGGCCTCGCGCCAGCCTGGGTGGTAGCGGTACTGCTTGCGGCCGCGGGCGTCGCGGCCGGTGGCCTGCAAGTGGCCGTTCGGCTGCGGGCAGATCCAGACATCGGTATATGCGGGCGGAATGGCGAGCTTGCGGATGCGCTGCAGCACCTCCTCGTCGGTGATCCGCCTACCGTCGGGCGCGTAGTAGGCGAAGCCGTCGGCGGTGCGCTCCCGCCGGATGCCCTTGGTATGGTCGGAGACGTAGCGCAGCCCAGCGGCGCGGGCGGCGGCCTGCAGCACCTCGGGCGAGAGGGTGGAGGCGCCCGCTTCCTCGATGGCCCTATGTTTCATGCGGCCAATAATGCAGCGCCGGGCGGCGGGTTCGGATTATGGCCTGATTCTCAAGAGATTTTCACAGATCGGGTCAGGCGGCCGCGGGGCGGCGGTGTGGCGTGCCAAGGATCAGCAGGATGACAGTGGCGAGGCCGGCGAAGCCGACAATCGGCAGCAGCGCCATCGGATAGCTGCGTGTCGCGTCGTAGATCCGGCCCATCATTGCGTTGCAGACGAAACCCCAGGCAGTGCCCAGCGCATTGACCATGGCGATGCCTGCGGCGGCGCTGGGTGAGGCGAGATATTCCGAGGTCAGTGCCCAGAACGGACCGCGGGTGATCGAGGTGCAGACGACCGAGATGCACAGCAGGACGATGGTGGGCACGAGGGCGGCGAACGGGATGCAAAGTGCAAGCGCGATGCCGCTGAGCGCCAGCGGAATGGCGGTGTGCCATAGACGCTCCCCAAGCCGGTCGGAGCGATGGCCCCACCAGACCATGGCGACGGCGGAGAAGACGTAGGGCAGGGCGTTGATCCAGCCGACCTGCAGGTTGCTCAGCCCAAACGATTTGATGAACTGCGGCTGCCATAGTCCCAGGCCGGAGCTGGCGGTCGCGCCGCCGGCATAGATCATGGCAAGCGCCAGCACGGTCGGGTTGCGCACGACACGCCAGGGGGATGCGTGCGCGACCGGCTTGGCCTGGCGACGCTCCTGTTCCAGCTCGTTCCGGAGCCAGGTACGCTGCGCATCGTTCAGCCAGTGCGCGTGCTCGGGCCGGTCGGTGAGCCAGAGCAGGCACAGCAGACCCAGGATAACGGCAGGCGCAGCCTCCAGGATGAACAGCCACTGCCAGCCGCGCAGGCCGAGCCAGCCGTCGAGCCCCAGCAGGGCGCCGGAGATGGGGGAGCCGATGAAGCCGGAGACAGGGATGGCGACCATGAAGATGCCGACGATCCGGGCACGTTGTTCCGCCGGAAACCAGTATGTCAGGTACAGGATGACGCCGGGGAAGAAGCCGGCCTCGGCGGCGCCGAGGAGGAACCGGACGGTGATGAAGGAGGCCGGCCCAGTGATGGCGGCCATGGCGGCGGAGACAAGGCCCCAGGTGATCATGATGCGGCAGATCCAGGTCCGCGCCCCGAACCGCTCCAGCGCCAGGTTGCTCGGCACCTCGAACAGGAAGTAGCCGACGAAGAAGATGCCGCCGCCGAGGCCGAAGATGGCGCCCGTGAGGCCGATGTCCTTAT
>DASQVN010000885.1:0-2616 GCA_035640755.1 Rhodopila sp. | reverse complement strand
GGTTCGGCGGGAGGGGCGAAGGGAGCGCCCGCGTTGGCCGATGATCATCCTGCGCAGCCCGAAAGGCTGGACCGGGCCGAAGACGGTGGACGGGCTGAAGACCGAGGGCACCTGGCGGGCGCACCAGGTGCCGTTCACGATGGAGAAGCCCGAGCATCTGGGCCTGTTGGATGAATGGCTCCACAGCTACCGGCCCGAGGAACTGTTCGATGCCGCGGGGCGGCCGGTGGAGGCGATCACCAGCCTCGCGCCCGTCGGCGAACGGCGCATGAGCGCCAATCCGCACAGCAATGGCGGGCTGCTGATGCGGGCGCTGCGGATGCCGGATTTCCGGGCACACGCCGTCGCCGTGCCGCATCCGGGCGGCGTGGCGGCGGAATCGACACGCGTGATGGGCAGCTTCCTGCGCGATGTGATGAGGCTGAACGCGGATACGCGGAATTTCCGGGTGTTTTCGCCGGACGAGAACAACTCCAATCGGCTGAACGATGTGCTGCAGGTGACGGACCGGGCGTGGGATGCGCAGACCATTCCGGAAGACGATCATCTGGCGCCGGACGGGCGGGTGATGGAGATCCTGAGCGAGCATACCTGCCAGGGGTGGCTGGAGGGGTATCTGCTGACCGGGCGGCACGGGCTGTTCAGTTGCTACGAGGCGTTCATTCACATCGTGGACTCGATGGTGAACCAGCACGCCAAGTGGTTGAAGAGCAGCCGGGCGATCAGTTGGCGGCGGCCGATCGCGAGCCTGAACTATTTGCTGACTAGCCATGTCTGGCGGCAGGACCATAACGGGTTCAGCCACCAGGACCCCGGCTTCATCGACCATGTGCTCAACAAGAAGGCGGACATCGCACGGGTGTACCTGCCGCCGGACGCGAATACGCTGCTCTGGGTCACCGACCACTGCCTGCGGAGCTGGGACCGGATCAACGTGATCGTCGCGGGCAAGCAGCCGGAGGCGCAGTGGCTCGACATGGATGCCGCGATCAAGCACTGCACGCAGGGCATCGGCATCTGGGATTGGGCGAGCAATGATTGGTCGAGCAAGGATGGGGACGCCGAGACCGACGTGGTGATGGCCTGCGCGGGCGACGTGCCGACGCTGGAGGCGCTGGCGGCGACGGACCTGCTGCGCCGGCTGCTGCCGGACTTGAAGGTGCGGGTGGTGAATGTGGTCGACCTGATGACGCTGCAGCCGAAGTTCCAGCATCCGCACGGGCTGACCGACCAGGATTTCGACGCGCTGTTCACCACCAACAAGCCGGTGATCTTCGCCTATCACGGCTATCCGACGCTGATCCACCGGCTGGTCTACAAGCGCACCAACGCGGCCAACTTCCATGTGCGCGGCTACACCGAGGAAGGCACCACGACGACGCCGTTCGACATGGTGGTGCGCAACCGGCTGGACCGGTTCCACCTGGTCGGCGACGTGATCGACTTCGTGCCGGGCCTGAGCGCACGGGCCGTGTATGTGAAGCAGACGATGCGCGACAGGCTGATCGAGCACGAGCAGTATATCGTGAAGCACGGCAAGGACATGCCGGAGGTCGCGGATTGGAAATGGCCGCCACGATAGGCGGCGGGATAGGCGACGCGACGAGTGTTGACGCGATTACGCCTAGGCGCGGACGGGCGGGCGCTGCTAAAGCACGGCCATCGTTCCCTGCCATGGAAGCCGTAATGACCCGTCTGTTCGGCCGTCTTGCCTGTGTGCTGGCGTTCAGCCTGGTGCCGGGCCTGATCGTGACTTCCCCTGCCCTGGCGCAGTTTGGCGGCGTAGGCTCGATTCCCGGCGCCGGCAGCATGGCCACGGGACAGCGCGCACAGCAGAAGGAGGCGCCGAAGGTGGCGGAGCCCGAGGCGGTGCCCGGGGTGAAGCCGCGTGCGCCGGCGGCGCCCTCGATGCATGCAGTCGGCGAGCTGTCGCCGAATGATGCGCTATTCGATGCGATCAACCGCGGCGACATTGTCGCGGCGCGCGATGCACTGAACCGGGGCGCCGATCTGAGCGCGGTGAATGTGCTGGGGATGACGCCGATGGAGCTGTCGGTCGATCTGGGGCGGAACGACATCTCCTTCCTGCTGCTGTCGATGCGGGGGGAGGACAGCGGACGCGGGTCCCGCGCGGTGGCGCGTGGGGAGCAGGCGGCAAGTGCTGCCCCGGCCAAGGCAGCGGCGGCCAAGGCAACGGCGCCGGCCCGTACGGGCGGTGAGCGGGCAAACGGCGGACGCCGCGGGTCGGCGCAGGTGGTGCAGGCGGAGAAACCGGTTCCGGCGCCGAAGCTGTTCGCCAATGATGGTGGGACGCCGTTGCCGAGTGCGGGATTCCTCGGCTTCGGGGGGCGGCAGGCGGCGAATTGAGGCGACGGACGCCCGTCGACGTCAGCGAAATGGACGGGCGGCCACGCGGTCGCTTCCGCGACCACAGGATGAGAGTTCCGGACTACTGTCGGCCGATGGAATTGTGGACAGCGCCGTTTGTGTGCAGGGCCAGTTCGCGACTGAGAAACCCGGTTCCGTTGTAGGTGACGCGCTCGACGTAGAGATTGCGGTCCTTCGCGGCGCCGGCGTACTTGTCGTTGATGAAGTCGATCTCCAGGTTGTGCGCAC
>DASQVN010000884.1:0-4479 GCA_035640755.1 Rhodopila sp. | reverse complement strand
AAGCAGCAGCCCGATGCCGGCCTGTACGTCAGCCGCAGCTTCGAGGGCCGTCTGCTTCATGAGCCGATCATCGCCCTGACCCGGCGGATCACCAACCCGGACGGCAGTTTCGGCGGCATTGTCGAGGGTGCGGTGCGCACCTCCTACTTCCGCGACCTGTTTGCCCAGCTCGATGTCGGCACCAATGGCTCGGTCGCGCTGTTCCGGGATGACGGCTACGTCATCGTGCGCCGCCCGTTCCGTGCCGAAGACATTGACCGGTACATCGGCGACCGGCCCTCCTTCGCACAGTGCCGGAGCGGGCTTCATACGCATTTCGTCAGGACCGCAGCGCTTGATCAGGTCAGACGCATCTACACCTGCCACCGCGTCGAGGGCCTGCCGCTGATCCTCGGCATCGGTCTCGCCGTGGATGACGTGTTCGCCGAATGGCGGCACAAGGCGGTCAGCCTGGGCGTCATTCTCGTCCTGCTCTGCGCCGCCTCCGTCGCCCTGTCGCTCTCGTTCCGGCGGGAGATCATCCGCCGCCGTGCCGCGGAACTCGACCTGGTCGCCGCCGCCAAGCGCCTGTCGCAGATCGCCGCCACCGACGGGCTAACGGGCGTCCCCAACCGCCGCTCCTTCGAGGAAGCGTTGGAGCGTGAATGGCGCCGCGCCACCCGGCATGAGACCTCGGTCGCCGTGCTGATGCTCGATGTCGACCATTTCAAGCTGTACAATGACCACTACGGCCACCAGATGGGCGACGACGTCCTGCGCAGCGTCGCTGAATGCATCTCCGGCAAGATGCGCCGGCCGGGCGACACCGCCGCCCGCTACGGCGGCGAGGAGTTTGTCGCCCTGCTCGCCGACACCGAGCTGACCGGCGCCCTGAACGTTGCCGAATCGATCCGCGAAGCCGTCACGGCGCTGGCGATTCCGCACGCGGCCAGCCCCGCGGGCCAGATCACCATCAGCATCGGAGTCGCCTGCATCCGCCCAACCCTGGGCGAGCGGCCCAGCGCACTGATCCGGGAAGCCGACCAAGCGCTGTACGACGCCAAGCGCGCCGGCCGCGACCAGGTCATGAGCGGCCTGTCTTCCATGATGGCCGTCCTGTCCATCGACGCGCTGGGCTTCGATCAGGGTGGCGGCTGACAACGCCCCGAAAGACCTTTCGCACGCCCCTTGCCGCCACCCCCCCGAAGCATGATATGCACCTGCCGGGAGGTCGGCGGTGGACGGGCGCCTCGCCAACCCGGTCAGGTCCGGAAGGAAGCAGCCGCAACGGGTCACCGCTCGGGTCGTTTGTCGATCTCCCACTCTCTGCAACCATGCCTGTCCCCGGCCGGGGGCGGCGGCCAGGTGAAAGCCCCGCATGTCCGGCTTGTTCCAGGACGAACCCACCACGCAAGACGATCTGCCGCCGGCACCCGACGGCCCCGGCCTGTTCGGCGACGCCCCTCCGGCAGAGCCCGCCCACGCCACGCCCTACCGGGTGCTGGCCCGCAAATACCGTCCGACCACCTTCGATGACCTGATCGGGCAGGAGGCGATGGTGCGCACCCTGCGCAACGCCTTCGCCGTCGGCCGCGTGGCGCACGCCTTCATGCTGACCGGCGTGCGCGGCGTCGGCAAGACCACCACCGCCCGCATCATCGCCCGCGCCCTGAACTGCACCGGGCCCGACGGCACCGGCGGCCCGACCGCCGATCCGTGCGGCGTCTGTCCGAACTGCGTCGGCATCCTCGCCGACCGCCACCCCGACGTCACCGAGATGGACGCCGCCAGCCGCACCGGCGTCGACGACGTGCGGGAGATCATCGAGGCGACGCGCTTCCGCCCCATGCAGGCGCGGACCAAGGTCTTCATCATCGATGAAGTCCACATGCTCAGCCGGCAGGCCTTCAACGCCCTGCTGAAGACGCTCGAAGAGCCGCCGCCGCACGTCAAGTTCGTCTTCGCCACGACCGAGCTGCGCAAGGTGCCGATCACGGTACTCTCGCGCTGCCAGCGCTTCGACCTGCGCCGCGTCAGAATGACCGAGCTCGCCGCCCACTTCGCCCGCATCGCCGGGAAGGAAGGCGTCACCATCGAGCCCGCGGCGCTCGAACAGATCGCCCGCGCCGCCGATGGCTCGGTCCGCGACGGCCTGTCCATGCTCGACCAGGCCATCGCGCAAGCGGAGGGCACGATCACCGCCGCCCAGGTCGCCGACATGCTGGGCCTCGCCGACCGCGATGCGGTGTTCGAGCTGATGGACGCGGTGATGGCCGGCAAGCCCGCCGCCGCGCTCGCGGTGACCGACCGCGCCTATGAACGCGGTGCCGACCTCGGCACATTGCTGCAGGACCTGCTGGACCTGCTGCACGTCGTCACCCGACTGAAATCCATCCCGGCTCTGCGCGACAGCCACGACCTGCCGGAGGCCGAACGCACCCGCGGCGCCGAACTGGCCGACCGCCTGTCCATGCCCGTGCTGACCCGTGCCTGGCAGATGCTGCTGAAGGGCGTGGGCGAAGTCGAACTTGCCCCCGATCGCCGGGCCGCGGCCGAGATGGTGCTGATCCGCCTCTGCCACGTCGCCGACATGCCTACGCCGAACGACCTGATCCGGCGCCTCACCTCGGGCAACGGCGCGACCGCCACCGCGCCCGCCGCGCCCACCGGCGGTGGCGGCGGTTCGGTTCGCGCCGTCGCCAACGGCAGCACGGTGATGGCTGCCGAACCGGCTCCCGCCCCCGGCCCGCGGCTCAGCTCCTTCCGCGACGTCGTCGCACTGGTCGCCGAACGGAGGGAGGCGATGCTCCATGCGCACCTGCTCCATTCCGTGCATCTGGTCCGCTTCGCCCCCCCGGTGATCGAGCTGCGTCCGCAGCCCGAGGCGCCGCCCAAGCTGTGCGCCAACCTCGCCGCCCTGCTGACCGAGGCGACCGGCACGCGCTGGACCGTCGTGGTGGCCGCATCGGGCGGCGAGGCAACGCTGTCCGAGCAGGGCAACGCCGCCGACCAGGCCCGCCGCGCCGCCGCCGCCGAACACCCGTTGGTCCGCGCCATCCTGGACGCCTTCCCCGGCGCGCGGATCGACACTGTGCATGACAAGACCGTGGACGCCTACGGCCTGCCGTTGCAGCCCATCGAGGAAGCCGATATCCCCGAATTCGCGCCGCCCGACGCCGAATATTTCGACGACGACCCGATGGAGATCGACCCATGAAGAACCTGTCCGGCCTGATGAAGCAGGCGCAGCAGATGCAGGCCAAGATGCAGGAGATGCAGTCGAAGCTGGAGTCCATGGAACTGACCGGCGAATCAGGCGCCGGCCTCGTCAAGGTGACGCTGAACGGCAAGGGCGACCTGCGCAAGGTGAAGATCGACCCCAAGGTGATCGACCCCGCCGACGCCGAGATGCTGGAAGACCTAATCGTCGCCGCCCACAGAGACGCCAAGGGCAAGATCGAAACCGCCGCTGCTGAGGAAATGCAGAAGGTCACCGGCGGCATGCAGCTCCCCCCCGGCATGAAGCTGCCGTTCTGATGGCGCCATCCAACCAGCTCCCATCCCGATCGTCATGGCCGGGCCTGACCCGGCCATCCACCCCCCGCCCGAGCCACACACCCGACATCCCCCCATGGGCGGACCTGAAGTCGACCACCTGATCAGCCTGCTGTCCAAGCTCCCCGGCATGGGCCCGCGCAGCGCGCGCCGCGCGGCGCTGAAGATGCTGCAGCAGCCCGAAACCCGCATGCTGCCCCTCGCCAATGCCCTGGAAGCCGCCGCCCGGTCCGTTCGCCCCTGCTCGGTCTGCGGCAACCTCGATAGCCAGGACCCGTGCGCGACCTGCGCCGATCCGCACCGCGACCGGTCTACCATCTGCGTCGTCGAGACCGTCGGCGATCTCTGGGCGCTGGAACGCGCCATGGTCTATCGCGGCCTCTACCACGTGCTCGGCGGCACGCTCTCGGCCCTGTCGGGCGTCGGCCCCGAAGACCTGAACGCCGCCTCCCTGTTGGCCCGCGTCACACAAGGCGGCATCACCGAGGTGATCCTCGCCCTCGGCGCCACCGTCGATGGCGCCGCCACTGCGCACTGGCTGACCGACCAGCTCCGCCCCACCGGCGTGACCGTGACCCGCGTCGGCCAGGGGGTGCCCATCGGCGGTGCACTCGATGTGCTGGACGACGGCACACTCGGTGCGGCGCTGCGCGGACGGCGCTCGGCCTGATCGGGTGCACCCCGGCGGCGCAACATAGAAGAACGCGATCCCGAACAGCAGGTAGACGCCGATCAGCAGACGGCCCCGGCCCCGGTGATGAAGCCCCCCGGTGATGAAGACCCAGCCGGGCTGGCCTCGAATAGGTAGGACAGGGCCGGGGCAACCGGGACCGAGGCAAGCAGGCCGAGCGGCAGGACCAGGGGTTTCACAGCGTGCCGTGGGCATACGCGGGAGGGCCGCTGACGCGGGCATGGACGCCGGAACCCGCCCGGCTTCGCCTCGCC
>DASQVN010000883.1:0-12009 GCA_035640755.1 Rhodopila sp. | reverse complement strand
CGTCCCGGCAGAAATTGTGCGCCGCACAACGGATTTCTGCAATAAACTCCGCGTTATCTCTAGGAAAACCAACAAAATGGCGTGACACTGCCGGGCAGTTTCGGTAACTAGAAGACGGGTTGCATACCGGTCGGTAAGCAGGCCAGGTTTGGGGAGGAAACGCCAATCGCCCGGCAGACCGGAGGCTCTCACACCTCTGTCTGACCGCGGCGAGGCCAAAGAACGATAAGGCAACATCCAGCAATAAGAACAATAAAACAAGGCCCAGCAAGAGGGCAGCGTCAAGCACAGCAAACAGGTCCGCGGTGAGCGAAACCACCACGGCTGTCCGGCATAGAACGAAATCCGACCATATGACGTCGAACTAGCGGTCGGATTTCGTTTTAATGCGCAACCGATTGCTGCAGACCCGCAGCGTACCTTGCCGACGCGCCCACCAGTCCCCCCGTGGCCCTCCGTCTTTCTCAGCGCACTCCGTGGTGAACCAAAACAACACCCACGAAGCTACACCCGAATCAGATGCACATCCACCAGCGGCCGCTTGCCCAGCCGCCGCCCCAGAGCGCGCCGCAAGGCCGCCCGCGCCGCATCCTGCAGCAACCCATCATCCCGCCGCAGCGCCGCCGGCAAGTCGAGCAGCGTGTCGGCAAACTCGTCGGCCGCGCGTTCGGTGTCCGGATCCCCCGGTTCCAGCAGCCCCGGCGCGCTCACCTTCGGCCGCCCCAGCACCTTGCCCGCCTGATCGACCGCGAGGCTCGCCACCACCACCCCGTTGAACAGCATCCGCCGCCGCGCCGTCATCACCTCGCCGCGCAGCGGAACCAAACGGTTGCCGTCAAGGACAAGGCGCCCGACCGGCGCGCTGTCGGTGATCGCCGCGCGTCCCGGCGCCAGCGTCAGGATGTCGCCGTCCTCCAGCAGGAACGGCGTCGCGCCCGCTTCCCGTGCCAACTCCGCATGCGCCGACAGATGCCGCCACTCGCCGTGCACCGGCACGGCATAACGCGGCTTGACCAACCGGTACATCCGCCGCAGCTCATCGCGCGCCGGATGCCCGGACACATGCACCAGGTGATCCGCGTCCGTCATCAGCCGCACGCCGCGCCGCACCAGGTTGTCCTGCACCGTGCCGATCGCCCGCTCGTTCCCCGGAATCATGCGCGAGGAGAAGATCACCGTGTCCCCCTCCCCCAGCGAGACGCGCGGATGGCTGTCCTGCGCGATCCGCGCCAGCGCGCTGCGTGCCTCCCCCTGGCTGCCGGTCACCAGCAGCAGCACGTTGTCGTCGGGCACGTCGTCGATGTCGTCCTCGGTGAGGAACGGAGGCACGGATTTCAGGTAGCCGCATTCCCGCGCCGCCGCATCCATGTTGCGCAGGCTGCGCCCGACCAGCGCAACGCTGCGCCCGGCGTCCTGCGCCGCCAGCGCAATCGATTCCAGCCGCGCAACATTGCTCGCGAAGCAGGTCACCGCCACCCGCCCGGTCAGGTCGCGGATCAGCGCGCGTAGGCTGTGGCGCACGTCCCGCTCGCTGCCCGAATGCCCCTCCACCATGGCATTCGTCGAGTCGCACACCAGCGCCAGCACCCCCTTCGCCCCCAGTTCCGCCAGCGCCGCCTCATCCGTCGGCGGGCCGATCAGCGGGTGCGGATCGAGCTTCCAGTCCCCGGTATGCAGCACGATCCCCGCCGGGGTCTCGATCACCAACGCCTGCGCCTCAGGGATCGAGTGCGCCAGCCGGATGAAGCGCAGCCCGAACGGCCCGAGTTCGAAGCTGCCGCCCGGCGAAACGATCCGCACCGGCACCTGGTTCACCAGCCCGGCCTCGCCCAGCTTCCGCCGCAGCACCGCCGCGGCAAACGGCGTCGCATACACCGGGCATTGCAGCTGCGGCCACAGCCAGGCCACCGCCCCGATATGATCCTCGTGCGAGTGGGTGATCACCAGCCCGCTGAGCTTGTCCCTCCGCTCGGCGATATAGGCCGGATCGGCCATCATCACCTCGACCTCCGGCAGCTCGCTGCCGCCGAACCCGATGCCGCAGTCAATCGCCAGGAAGCGCTCGCCGCTCGGCCCGTGATAGCGGTACAGGTTCAGGTTCATGCCGATTTCGCCCGTCCCGCCAAGCGGCAGGAAGGCCAGTTCGCCGGGTTCTGAGTCCATCTGTCTGGTGTCGATCCGTCACTCGTGTTCGATCAGGCGCGTTCTCTCACGCGGTAATGTGGGCGCGGGGTTGCGCTCCGCCAACAGGCGCAACCCGTCCAGGGTCAGGTCGGGTTCGATATGTTCGATCATCAGCGTCCCTTCCGAGAACAAGGGCGCCAGGCCGCCGGTCCCAACCACCTTCATCGGCCCGCCGTACTCCCCCTTGATCCGCGTGATCAGCCCCTCGATCAGCCCGACATACCCCCAGTAGATGCCGGACTGCATCGCCGGCACCGTGGAGCGTCCGATCACCGACTGCGGCCGCCCGATGCCGATGCGCGGCAGCCGAGCGGCGGCCTGGTGCAGCGCCTCGATCGACAGGTTGATGCCGGGGCAGATCACCCCGCCCAGATAGGCGCCGGTCTGGTCCACCACGTCGAAGGTGGTCGCAGTGCCGAAATCCACCACAATCAGCGGCCCGCCGAATTGCCGGTGCCCCGCCAGCGCATTCAGCAGCCGGTCGGCACCGACCTCGTGCGGATTGTCCACCTTGATCTCAAACCCCCAGTCGAGTTCGGCGCGCGCTACCAGCGGCTCGACCTGGAACCAGTCGCGGCACAGCCGGCGCAGGTGATACAGCGCCGCCGGCACCACGGTGCCGATCACCGCGCCGGAAATCTGCTCGCGTCGCAGCCCGCTCAGCGACAGCAGGCTGTGCAGCCAGACGGCGTATTCATCCGACGTCCGCTGCGCGGCGGTGCGGATCCGCCAGGTGCCGCGCCACCCCGCACCGTCATGCACCGCGAACACAATGTTCGTGTTGCCGGCGTCTATGACCAGCAGCATGGTACGCTATGGGAATCGAAAACCGCCTGAACCGTCGCACGCATGATCCGGCCACCAATATTCAGTCCTGAACATGCCACATCACGGAACCCGCGGCGGAAGTCAATCGGATGTCGTGCCAGGGGACGGTTCAACGGATGGTTTGGCGATGTTGATACATGGCGCGTTGTTCCGACCGCGAGGTGCCGGTTTGTCCCGTACGTCGCCCGCTCGTCGGCGCGGGCGGTCGGTTGCCCTCCGGCAACGTGGGTTGGCTGTTGACGATCAGATCCTTGATCCGGCTGCCCAGCGTCTCCATTGCAAAAGGCTTGGTCATAACCTGCATGCCTGGTTCCAGGTGCCCGTTGGCAACCACGGCGTTCTCCGCGTATCCCGTAATGAACAGCACCTTCAGGTCCGGACGAAGCTGCCGAGCGGCATCGGCCACCTGTCGGCCGTTCATGCCTCCAGGCAGCCCCACATCGGTGATCAGAAGGTCAATTCGCGCATCGGACCGCAGGATTTTGAGTCCCGCCGGTCCGTCCGCCGCCTCAAGCGCCGTATAGCCGAGGTCCGCAAGCACCTCGGTGACCAACAGCCGCACACTCGGCTCGTCGTCCACGACCAGAACCGTCTCGCTTTGCTCGGCACGTATTGCCTCGAGAAGCTCCTCGGCCGGCATGTCCGTGTCCTCTGCGCGGCCATGATGGCGCGGCAGGTAGATGCAGACCATCGCACCCTGGCCAGGCTCCGAATAAATCCGTACCTGCCCGCCGGATTGCCGCGCAAAGCCGTAGATCATCGACAGGCCCAGGCCGGTTCCCATGCCGATCGGCTTCGTCGTGAAGAACGGGTCGAATGCGCGTCGGATCACCTCTTGTGTCATGCCGATGCCGGTGTCGCTCACGCATAGCGTAACGTACTGGCCAGGAGGAAGATCGCGCTCACGCGCCGCGCGCTGGTCCAGCCACTTGTTGCCGGTCTCGATGGTGAGCCGTCCTCCCTCGGGCATCGCGTCGCGCGCATTGAGGCACAGATTCAGCAGCGCGTTCTCAAGCTGGTGCACGTCCACCAGCGTGGTCCACAATCCGCCCGCCGCGACCACCTCGACCGTGATCGCCGGCCCCATGGTGCGGCGGACCAGTTCCTCCATGCTTGCGACCAGGCGATTGACGTCGGTGGGCTTGGGGTCGAGCGTCTGGCGCCGCGCGAAGGCCAGCAGCCGATGCGTCAGCGCCGCTGCCCGCTTGGACGCCCCTTGCGCCACGGCGATGTAGCGCCCCAGATCGCCGGTCCGGCCCTGGGCGATCCGGGTCTGCAACAGTTCCAGACTGCCCGAGATGCCGGTGAGCAGATTGTTGAAGTCGTGCGCGAGACCACCGGTGAGCTGGCCCACGGCTTCCATCTTCTGGCTTTGCCGCAGAGCCTCCTGTGCCTGCGCCAGTGCCTCGGCCTGCTCTTTCTCCACCGTGACGTCGCGCGCACTGCAGTAAAACTTTTCGCCTTCCGGCACCGCGACCCAGGAGAGCCACCGATAGGTGCCGTCCTTGCGGCGGTAACGGTTCTCGAAGCGGAGTGCCGGCGTGCCGGTCTTGATCGCCTCGAACGCTGCCTGGGTCCTGTCCAGGTCATCGGGGTGCAAAAGGTCGAAAAACCTGGTTGCCCGGAGCTCGGCTTCAGACCACCCAAGCACGGCGTGCCACGCCGGATTCGAACTCTCGAAATAGCCGTCCCGGTTCAGCACACCGAGCATATCCGGGGTGACCTGCCACGTCAGAGCGCGTTCACGCGAGCGTTCGGTCACCTGCCGTTCGAGATCCGCGTTCAGCTCACGCAGCCGCGCCTCGCTTTCTCTCAGAACAGCCTCGCGGCGGTCGCGGGCGAGCGTCAGATTGGCCGAGATCCGTGCGATGAGCTCCCGCGCTGCGAAGGGCTTGGTCAGATAGTCGTCCGCCCCCGCCTCCAGCCCCTCGACCCGTGCTTCTTCGCCGGCACGGGCCGACAGCAGGATAATGGGGATGTCCCGCAAATTCGGGTCGCCGCGCAGCGCACGCAGCAGGCCGAAGCCGTCCAACCTGGGCATCATCACGTCCGACACGATCAGATCCGGTGCCGTCCGTCGCACCGATGCGAGCGCGGCTTCGCCGTCAGCCACGGTCTCGACAGCAAAGCCCTCGACCGTGAGCAGGCGTTCCACATAGGAACGCATATCGGCGTTGTCGTCGGCAAGCAGGATGCGTCCGCGCCACCCGGGGGCCCGGACGGACGTTGCGGGATCCGCGGGATGTTGCGTATCCGCTACGCTGGCACTTTCTCCGGGCAGCCATTGCAGGGCTTCCTCGACGAAGGCGCTGGCGCGCGTGGCCGTCGAGGTCAGCGACGCGGTTTGCCCGAGCCGCTCCGCCGGCAGATGGGCGTGCCCGAACGGGATCGTCACGGTAAACGCACTGCCGCGCCCCTGCTCGCTCGCGACGCGGATTTCACCGCCATGCAGCTTCACCAGTTCCTGGACCAGCGCGAGCCCGATTCCGGAACCCTCGAATGAGCGGCCGCTTGCTCCCTCGACGCGGTGGAACCGCTCAAAGATGCGCGGCAGTTCGTCGGCTGGGATGCCGGTCCCGGTGTCGCTGACGATGAGCTCCGCCGCACCGCCCGCTGCCGATTGGCGGACGCGCACACTGATTTCGCCTTCAAAAGTAAATTTGAAAGCGTTGGAGAGCAGGTTCAGGACCACCTTCTCCCACATTTCGCGGTCGAGATGGACCAGCTCCGGCAACGGCGACGCGTCGATCACCAGGGCGAGGCCGGCCCGCTCGCAGGCCGAGCGGAAGTTCGAGGCGAGGTCGGCGGTGAATGCGGCAAGGTCGGTCGGCTCGAACGATGCCTGGATGCGTCCGGCCTCGATACGCGAGAAATCCAGCAGTGAGTTGACAAGCTTGAGCAGCCGAAGGCCGTTGCGGTGGGCAAGCGCGACCCGTTCGCGCTCGTCATCGGGAAGTTGGCCAGCGCGGGCCAGCGACTCTTCCAGCGGTCCGAGCATGAGGGTCAGCGGGGTGCGGAACTCGTGGCTGACGTTGGAGAAGAACGCCGTCTTGGCCCGGTCGATCTCGGCGAGCGCCTCGGCGCGGCGGCGTTCGTCCTCGCGTGCCCGGACGGCCGCGACCGCTGCGGAAAACGCCGCGCCGAGCAGTTCATAGAAGCCGCGATAGGCATCATCGAGCGGCAGGCGCGGCGATGCGCCGACGACAGCGATCAGCGGCGGATGCTCAAGGCCCGGAACGTTTACGGGAAGCACGAAGGCGTTGTTGGGCGGCTCCTCGTAGGGACCGCAAGGCGCATCCTTGATGATCGAGCCGACCGCTTCCACCGCAACGATCCGCAGGCTGGCGACGGCCTCGGCAACCGGCCAGGGCGCCATTGCGTCCACCTCGAGCGTCGTCGGGCTCGCCTCAGTACCGGGTTCAAGGCCATGGTGCGCCGCTAAACGATAGCGCGCTCCGCCGGGTGCGAGCAGGTAAAGCAGCACGAACGGCACATCGAGGTCGAAGCCGGCCAGCATGTCGGCAGCGATTCTGGCCAGGTCAGCGGTATCCGTTGCGCCACTGAAAACGGATGTCAGGTCCCGCAGCGCGCGTGTGCGCCGTTCGGCCAGCATCGTTGCGGTCGTTTCGGTTACCGGGTGAAACAGCCCGCCGATGCCGCCACTCTCGTCGCGAATCGGGGAGGTCGAGAAGGTGAAAAACGTTTCCTCGAGATAGCCGTTCCGCGTCAGGAACATGCGTTGGTTTTCGAGAAATGTGGTCTCACCGGCCAGCGCGCGCGCGAACGGCTCACCGATGGCCGGCCATGCACTTGCCCAGGTGACGTCGTAACCCTCACCCAGTGCGCGCGGATGGGCATCGCCGCACGCGATACGGTAGCCGTCATTGTAGATCTGCGTGTGCGCTGGGCCCCAGATGATGTTGATCGGGAAGTTCGAGGCGAGGCACAGGCTCACGGTGGTGCGCAGGCTTTGTGGCCAATGCTCGATCGGCCCGAGCGGCGTCTCGGACCAATCCTTCGTTCGAATGAGTTCCGCCATCTCGCCGCCACTGGCAAGAAAGCCCGAGTTCTCCACGTGATCCATCTACGGCTCCCGGCCGCGTGGTGCGATGCCTGCCCACTGCGGTGCCCCTCACTGCGGTACCACGGTATAATCCTGCAGTTCGATGTGCCGCCGCAGGCGGAATACGGTCCACACCGCATCGCGTACGGCTTGGCGCGGGCCGCAAACAGCGCGAACGGTGATGCATTGTTCTCATTCCGGGGCCGCGGCAACATCAAGGCTGGTGCAGAACATGACCGTGATTTTGAGTAGAGGCTAAACGCATATATTGCAACGCCGCGTTGCAGGAGCGCGCCGAGCGTAACCAGCTCGCGCTATGAGACTACGTCCCGCTACCTGCGCCTGCACAAACTCTCTGCGCTAGGTCCTACCATCGCACCCGCCAAACCGTTCCGCCCCTAAAACCCGAACTCCTCCAGCAGCGCCACCGTCCGCGTCGGCCGCCGCGGCCGCACTGCCATGAACGCCCGCAGATCCGCCGGATGATCGATATCCAGCGCAATCCCCGACAGCCGCACCACCACCGGCTCGATCCCCTGCGCCCGCGCCGCCATCAGGTGCGGAAAGAAGCTGTCATCGCCGAACCGCAACGGCACGCTGAACGGCGGTGCGCAGACCACCGCGTTCGACCCCAGCTCGTCATGCGACGGCACGATCGTGAACGAAGGCGGCTCCCGGACCGACGCCGCCACAGCATCCACCTCCGCCGCCGTCACCAGCGGAATGTCGCCCGGCAAAGCGAGCATCGCACCGCGGCCCTCCCGCGCCAGGACCCGCGCCATCCCGTTCACCGCGCCGGTGTGCCCGTCCAGCGCCCCCTCGGTCACGACCCGCGCCCCATATTGCCGGGCCAGCGTCGCCGCCACCGGATCGACCGTGTTCACCAGGATGCCGGCCAGCCGCGCCGCCCCGGCCAGCGCGCTCAGCACGTCCTCGACCATCGTCGCCGCCAGCTTCTCCCGCTGCGCCGCCGACAGCACCGCCGCCGTGCGCTGCTTCGCCCCGGTGAACGCCTTCACCGGCACCGCCGCCCAAATGCCGGTCGCCTCAATGTCGGTCATGATCCGCCGGTCATCGCCTCGGACGGCCCCGCAGCTCCCGCCGCCGCAGCACCGCCGCCGCATCCAGCACGATCCGCGCCAGCGCCTCGCGGTCCTCCAGCGTCGTCATCAGCGTCTGCGCCAGCGTCACCCGCGCATCGATCGATACCACCTCCGACATGTCGGCATGGTCGATCACGTAGCCATCCAATATGTCCTGATACCGCTGCGCCACCGTCCCCGCGCTCGGGTCCATCCCCAGCTCGGCCATCATCTTCGCCGTCGGCCCCTTCACCGCCTTCCCCGCAATGATCGGGGAGACCGCGATCACCGGCGCCCGGCACCCGGCCAGCGCCTGCCGCACGCCCGGAATCGCCAGGATCGGCTCGACACTGATGAACGGGTTGGAGGGGCAGATCACCACCGCCTCCAGCGCCGGATCATGCAACGCGGCCATGAAGTCCGGATGCGCCCGTGCCGCCCCCGCACCCTGGAACTGCAACTGGCTCACCACCGGCTCGCACCGCCGGTGCACGAAATAATCCTGGAAGTCGAGCCACCCGGCATCGGTCAGCAGCCGCGTCCGCACCGGGTCGTCGGTCATCGGGATCACCCGCGGCCGCACCCCCATACGCGCACAGAACGCCGCCGTCACCTGCGACAGCGTCTCGCCCGCCTTCAGCCGCCGCGTCCGCTCGATATGCAGCGCCACGTCCCGGTCGCCCAGCCGGAACCAGGTCTCCCCGCCCAGCGCCGCCAGCGTCTCCATGAACGACCAGGTCTCGTCCTGCCGCCCCCACCCCAGCTCGCGGTTCGCCACCCCGGCCAGCGTATAGGTCACGGTATCGATGTCGGGCGAGATCGACAGACCCAGATGCTCGAAATCATCCCCGGTGTTGACAACGACAACCAGTTCCTCGGGCGGCATCACCCGCGACAGGCCCAGCGCCAGCTTGGCCCCCCCGACACCCCCGGACAACGCAATGATCACTGGAAAAGGTCCTCCTCGGGCGGACGTATAACATCCGCAACCGGCGCGTCAGGGGCCTGCCAGGCGAGCCCCCGCACGATCACCACCGGCTGCGCCTCCGCCGCCTGCCCCTGCAGCAGCGAGGCCGCCGCCGCGATCTCATCCGCAAAACCGATGATGCTGACCTCCAGTTTCCGGCCGAACAGGTCGGGCTGCCCGCGCAGGTCAACCAGCGACGGCAACCCCGCGCAGCCGATCGCCACCCCCGCCGTGCCGCGCCGCCACGGCCGCCCGAAACTGTCGCTGATCACCACGCCGACCTCGGTTCGGCTCCGCTCCATCAGTCGTGCCCGGATCGCCGCCGCCGATCCGTCCGGATCAACCGGCAGCAGCAGCGCCCGCCGCCCGCCGTCCTGCTCCGCCACGTTCGACTGGTCGACCCCCGCATTCGCCATCACGAACCCGAGCCGGTGCTGCATGATCAGCAGGTTCGGCCGGCTGCGCACCACCCGCGCCGATTCCGACAGCACCACCTCGACGATATCGGCCTCCTTGCCCACCTCGGCCGCCAGCGCGACCGCGCGGGCCGACGGTCGCACCGTCGCCAGGTCGACCGTCCGCCCCTCGGCCTTCGACACGATCTTCTGCGCCACCACCACCACGTCGCGCTGCCGCAATCCGAGCCCGGCACGCTCCAGCCCCGCCAGGATCAGCCCGGCCACATCGTCCCCGGCCCGCACCAGCGGCAGGCCAGGGACCGCGATCACCTCCAGGCGGGACGGCATCGCCTAGCCGAAACGCTGACGCAGCTTCGGCAGCACCATCTCGCCATACAGCTTCAGGAACCGGTCCTGCTCCGGCCCCGGCGCATGGAACACCAGGTGGTTGAAGCCGATCTCGATATACGGCCTGATCTTCTCGATATGCTCATCCGGGTCCGAGGACACGATCCACCGGCTCGCCGCCCGCTCGATCGGCAGCGCATCCGCCAGCCGCTCCATCTCCCGCGGGTCGTGCACCGTCACCTTCTCCTCCGGCGTCAGCGCCAGCGCCGCCCAGTGCCGCGTATCCTCCAGCGCCCTGCGGTGGTCGGTATCAAATGAAACCTTCATCTCGATCATGCGGTCGTAGTTCGAGGTGTCACGTTTCGACAGCGCAAGCCCCTCCTGCACGTTCGGCAGCAAGGTTTCTGTATACAGCTCCCACTTCTTGCCGCTGGTGCAGATGAACCCATCCCCCGCTCGGCCTGCGTACTTCGCAATCATCGGCCCCGCGCCCGCCACATAAATCGGCAGCGGCGCACCCGGCTTGTCGTAGACCGTCGCGTCCTGCGTCCGGTAGTACTCGCCCTCGAACGTCACGTGATCCTCGCTCCACAGCCGCCGGATCAGCGACACCGCCTCGCGCAGCCGCGCAAACCGTTCCTTCATCTCCGGCCAGACCATGCCGGTCGAGGGCACCTCGTTCAGCCCCTCCCCGGTGCCCACCCCCAGGATCACCCGCCCCGGAAACAACGAGCCCAGCGTGCCGAACGCCTGTGCCACCACCGAGGGATGATACCGAAACGTCGGCGTCAGCACGCTGGTGCCCATGACGATCCGCTGCGTGCTCGCCCCCAGCGCGCCCAGCCAGGCCAGGGCCGACGGCGCATGCCCGTCGGTGTGCTTCCACGGCTGGAAGTGATCACTCACGAACACCGAATCAAAGCCGCTCTGCTCGGCGATCACGGAAAACTCCAGCAGCCGCCGCGGCGCGAACTGCTCCGCCGATGCCTTGTACCCAAGCTTCAGCGCCATGAATCTTTCTCCTCCACCTGCCGGCACGCTACCCGCCCGCACGCATCACGGCAATCCGACCGCACCCATCCTTCCTCGTCCGCCATGATCCGCCCCCGGCGCGCCGTTGGCCCCGGCACGCCGTTTGCGTAGTCATGTTGCGGCGCAAAACAGTGAAGCCCGGCCTTGAAAGTCCTGCTCGCCGACGATGATGCCGAACGTGCCGGGGCGGTCGCCCGCGTGCTCGCCGCCGACCCGACCCTGACGGTCGCACGCCTGCCGTTCGGCCAATCCCTGGCCGACGCGGTCGCCGCGCTCGCCCCCGATGTGGTCCTGGTCGACATGGCGCGGCCCGACCGCGACGCGCTCGACAGCATCCGCCAGGTCTCCGCCGTCAACCCGCGCCCCGTGGTGCTCTTCATCGATGAGGATGACCCCGCCTTCATGGAGGAAGCCATCAACGCCGGCGTCTCCTCCTACAACGCCATTGGCACCCCGCCGCCCGACGTCAAGCCGCTGCTGCGCGCCGCCGTCGCGCTGTTCCGTCGCCACCAACGGGCCCAGGCCGAACTGCGGGAGGTCGAGGCTCGGCTGCAGGAGCGGGCGCTGGTGGACCGCGCCAAGGCCATCCTGATCCGGAGCCGCCGCATGACCGAGCCGGACGCCTACAAATGGCTCAGACGAACCGCCATGAGCCGCGGCCGCCGCATCGTTGACGTCGCCCGCGAGCTGATCGCGCAATCCGACGGAGCCGCCACATGACCCAACCCCTCCGCATCGGGCTGCTCCGCCTGGTCGACAGCGCCCCCGTGATCGTGGCCGAGGCCGCCGGCCTGTTTCGCGCGCACGGGCTCGATGTCCGGATCAGCATCGAGCCCTCCTGGGCCAACATCGCCGACAAGCTCGCCTACGGCGTGCTCGACGCCGCGGTCATGCTGCCCCCCTTGGCACTCGCCGCCTCGGCCGGTCTGCGCGGCATGAAGGCGCGCCTCCTGGTGCCGATGTCGCTCAGCCAGGGCGGCAACGCCATCACCGTGCGGACCGATATCGCCCACGCCCTGACCAGCCCCGCCGCCCCGCAGCGCATCCGCCTGCTGGAGTGGCTGCACGCGCCGCGGGACCCGCCCCACCCCACACCGGCCTACCCCG
>DASQVN010000882.1:0-3832 GCA_035640755.1 Rhodopila sp. | reverse complement strand
CCTTCGCGACCATGACGGGACGCAGCCGCTATCGGCACTTATTTTTTACGTGTATGAGGGCCGGTTCCCCCCAGGGGAAACCGCGTTAGGATGCCGCCGAGAATCATGCGGAGGAAACGATGAAGGGAGTGGTGTTTACAGGTGACCGTGGGCTGGAGCTGATGGAGTTCCCGGACCCGACGCCCGGGCCGGGTGACGTCGTCATCGAAATGAAGGCCTCCGGTATGTGCGGGTCGGATCTGCACCAGTATCGCCGGCCCAAGGCGCAGGGGCGCAACGCGACCGGGCTGCCGCCCAACCCGAACCCAACCATCGCCGGGCACGAGCCCTGCGGCGTCGTCGCCGCCATCGGCCCGAGCGTGTTGCCGGCCCAGGCGAAGATCGGCCAGCGCGTCATGGTGCATCATTACACGGGATGCACACAGTGCAGCCATTGTAGGTCCGGCTGGCAGCAATTGTGCCAGGAGGTGCCGGTCAAGGTGTACGGCAACAACGCCCATGGCGGGCATGCCAAGTATCTGAACGTGCCGGCGGATACGCTGGTGCCGCTGCCGGATGAGCTGTCGTTCACCGCCGGGGCGGCCATCTCCTGCGGCTCCGGCACCGCATGGGGGGCGTTGCGGCGGATGAACCTGTCGGGGCGGGACACCATCGCCATTTTCGGCCAGGGGCCGGTGGGGCTGGCGGCAACGCAGTTCGCCTCGGCCATGGGGGCGCGGGTGATCGCGCTGGATGTCAATCCGCAGCGGCTGACGCGGGCGAAGGAGTTCGGCGCGGCGGAGGTCGTCGATCCCGGGTCCAATGATCCGGTGGCGGCGATCAAGGATCTGACGCGCGGCAAATATGCTGACCTGACGCTCGATACCTCCTCCAACCCGACGGCTCGGCTGAATGCCATCAAGTCGACCAAGGTATGGGGCACGATGTGCTTCGTGGGTGAGGGCGGGGACGTGCATATCGACGTCAGCCCGCATCTGCTGCGGCGGCAGTTGACGCTGGTCGCGTCGTGGACGTTCTCCAACGTCATCCAGGCGGAGTGTGCGGCGTTCTGCGTCGAACGGAAGATCAATGTCGATGCGCTGTTCACGCACAACTGGAAGCTGGAGCAGGCGGAAGAGGCCTATCGGCTGTTCGACAAGCAGTCGGACGGCAAGGGCGTGTTCCTGATCTGATGCGGAAGGACGTTGCGCGGCTGTACCGCGTGCTGGGGGAGCGGGGACTGATCGTCGGCAGCTCGGGCAACGTCAGCGGGCTGGCGGCGGACGGGGCGTCGATGGTCATCACGCCGTCTGGGTTCGATCCCGAGATGGGGGCCGACCCCGACGCGGGGGCGGAGCTGGTGGCGGTGGGGCTGGACGGCACGGTGCTGGACGAAGGCACGCCGTCGAGCGAATGGGCGCTGCACGCGGCGGTGTACCGCACCTGCGAGGAGGCGCGGTTCGTCGTCCATACGCATGCCGATGCCTCGACCGCGCTGGCCTGCCTGAACTCCGGGCTGCCGGCCTTTCACTACATGGTCGTGCAGTTCGGGGGTGAGGATGTGCGGTGCGCCCCGTACGTGACCTTCGGCACGCAGGCGCTGGCGGATGCGGCGGCGGGGGCGATCCGCGGCCGCACCGCCTGCCTGCTGGCCAATCATGGCATGATTGTCTGCGCCGGTTCGGCTGAGCGCGCCCTGTCGCAGGCAGTGTTGCTGGAGACGCTGTGCCGGCAGTACCTGCTCGCGCTGTCGGCCGGGACGCCCCGGCTGCTGTCGCCGCGCGAGATGGACGACGCGCGGGAACGGTTCAAGACGTATGGTCCCCGCAGCAAGGAGCCGAAGCATGAATCCTGACCTGGCCGGACGGGTGGCGCTGGTCACCGGCGGGTCCCGCGGGATCGGCGCTGCCATCGCGCGCGCCCTGGCGGAGGCCGGGGCGGATGTCGCGGTCAACTACCGGTCCAGCTCCGAGCAGGCCGAGGATGTTGCGGCCGGGATCCGGGCGCTCGGGCGGCAGGCGGTCACGGTGGCGGCGGATGTGTCGAAGGCGGATGCCGTTGCCGGCATGGTGCAGGCGGTCGGCGCCCTGCTGGGCGGGGTGGACATCCTGGTCAACAACGCGGGCATCGCGCTGATCCGCGGGATCGACGACCTGACCGAGGCCGATTTCGATGAGACCATCGCGGTCAACCTGAAATCCGCCTTCCTGTGCACCCAGGCGGTACTGCCGCACATGCGGGCGCGGGGGTGGGGACGGATCGTCAACGTCTCCTCCGGCGCGGCGCGCGGGGCAGGGGGCGTGGGGCTGCACTACAACGCGTCCAAGGCCGGGATGGAGGGGCTGACGCGCGGCTATGCCGCCCGGCTGGTGAAGCAGGGGATCACGGTCAACGCGGTGGCGCCGTCACTGATCGAGACCGACATGGTGCGGGCGGGGCTGGCGTCCTCGGCCGCGCGGATCCCGCTGGGGCGGTTCGGGACGGCCGAGGAGGTGGCACAGGTGGTGATGATGCTGGTGGGCAACGGCTACATGACCGGGCAGACGGTGGCGTTGTCGGGGGGATGTCGTTCAACTGAGGGGGCTACCACTCTTCGACTACCAGGCCTTCACTGGGCGGTTGGCGTGGCTTTGCTGCGGGACGCCGCGGTTCAGCGACATGTGGGAGTGAACGCAGATCCAGTTTCCTTCGATCCGGCTGAACACCATGGTGGCGCGGCCGGGGCGGGGGAACGGGGCGCCGTCGGCGTGGTAGCCGGTGCTGTCCCAAGGGGCGATGACCGTGGCCATCTCACTTTCGGCCGAGACAAGGATGCGGGTGCGGGTGAGGTCGAAACGGAAATCGGTGGTCCTTGGCCAGACGTTGTTCCACTGCGTCTCGACCCATTGCCGCAGGCCGGAGATCACGTCGTTATGGGTGCCGAAGGCGAGCACGTCGGGGTGGAACAGCGGCCTGGCGGCGGCATAGTCGACGTCGCGGACGTAGCCGGCGAAGGTTTCCAGCCAGTCGTGGAAGAAGCGGGTGGTTGCGGCGTCGGCTTCGGGCAGGGTGGGAGGCAGGGCAGGCATGGGAGGTCCTCCGTTGTGAGAGCCGGCGGGGCGGGGTGTTCAATCGGGCTGTCCGAGCGCGCGGTACATCTCGGCGAGTTGCGGGCTCATGGGTATGTTCAGGCGCTCGCCGTTCGGCAGGCGGTCGATCAACCAGCGCTGGTACAGGTGGGCGAGGGTGCCCTCGGACGCCATGCGCGTGAAGCTGTCCCGCACCAACGCGGCGAAGGCGGGATCGTCACGCCGGAAGCCGATCGCGTAAGGCTCGAACGAGAGATAGTCCCCGGTCAGGGTGAAGCGCTTGCCGTCCGGCTTCGTCGCCAGGAAGCCGGCGAGCAGGATGTCGTCGGAGGCGAAGCCCTGGGCGGCGCCGGATGACAGCATCCCGTAGGCGGCATCGAGGTTTGGGGCCTCCTTGACGGTGATCGGCGGCGTCAGGGTGTGGGCAAGGCGCTGCATCACGGCGGCGTTCGTTGTTCCGGCGCTGACTGCGACCACCTTGCCGGCCAGCGCCCGGTATGACGCGGCCGAGGGGCGGCCGTTGACCAGGGGCACCATCAGTTTTGTGCCGGCCAGGAAGAAGACGGGGGAGAAGGCGATGGTCTTCGCCCGTTCCTCGTTCGCCGTGGTCGAACCGCATTCGAGGTCGATTGCGCCGGAGGTCAGCTTGGGCAGGCGTTCCTCGGCGCCGACCGGCACATAGGTGATGCGTACGCCGATCTGCCAGGCGGGGGCATCGGGTTCCAGCAGGTCGCGGTGCACGGTGGCGGCGATGTCCTCGGCGATGCCGTGGCAGAGATCGACCG
>DASQVN010000881.1:0-5787 GCA_035640755.1 Rhodopila sp. | reverse complement strand
CCGGTCGCGGCGGTCGCCACCGCCCGCAAGCTGGCGGTTCTTGCCTGGCACCTCCTGACCAAGGCCGAGGACTACGCCTGGACGCGGCCCGCTCTGCTCGAGGCCAAGCTGCGGAAGGTGGAGCTGGCGGCCGGCCAGCCGTCCGCCAGGGGGCGGCGCAGAGGTCGAGCGCACGCCTACAACAGCAAGGCGGTGCGGCAGCGCGAGCGGGCCTGGCTCGAGCAGACCGAGAAGGCCTATGCCCGCTTCGTCGCAAACTGGCAGGAAAAGCCTCTGGCGGGGCGCACGGGCGCCGCAAATGGGAGGCGCACAATCTAGGCGGTGCGGCGGGCCTGCCTCCCGATGCCCGCTCTTGGCCACGCGGTCACCCGTGCCGGAGGACAATAGCACGGTCCCTCGAAAAAGAGCTTGTCGAAGACATCCGTGAGATACCGGCTCGTGCGATGCTTCGCCTCCGGCAGCACCTCGCGTCGCGCGACGCGGTAGCTCCTGAGCCCGTCCGTGACGATGCGTCGGGGCTTGTACCTGAGGCCGGTCAGCAGGCGCTTGAAGAAGCGTTTGGCCGCGGTTGCATTGCGGCGGCCCTGCACGAGGATGTCGAGCACGACGCCGTGCTGGTCCACCGCGCGCCAGAGGTAGTGCAGCACCCCGTTGATCCGCAGGTACACCTCGTCGAGGTGCCAGGTGTCACCCGGTGTCGGCCGCCGCCGGCGCAGCCTGCGCGCGAACGCGGCGCCGAACCTGAGGCACCACTGGCGGATGCTCTCGTGCGTGACGCCGATGCCCCGCTCGGCCAGGATCAGCTCCACATCGCGCAGGCTCAGGCCGAAGACGTGGTACAGCCAGACGGCGTGGTCGATGATCTCCGCCGGGAAGCGGTAGCCTGGGTAGGTGACGGGCTCGGGCGTCATCCCACCAGCTTTGCGCAGCGCACTCGTTCTGGCCAGAGGTCGCCAACTTGGCGATGCCCCAGCGCGGAGTAGCGCGGCTGCCCGCCACGGGTGGTGCGCGGCTCGGCGCGCCACACCTCGATCGCCTCCGCCGTGAACCACACGGTCAAGCTGCCGCGCGCCCGCAGACCGGCCTCGTAGGCGGGCCAGTTCGTCACCTGTGTTGCTGCCGCGGGATGTGATGCCGGCGGTCTGCGTTGCTTTGAACGGCAAGCGGGGCGCCCCTGGGCGTAGTGGGGCATCGCCCCGATCCCATCCTACGCCTAGGACGCTGGAAGTCCCATCCGTGCACCAAGCTCGTCCCGCCGCCCAATGACAGAAGGCGTCCAGCTACTCTCCCGGCTGCGGGGCTGATGCCGTCGTCGCTGGCGCGGAAGCTACCGCCTACGACTTTGGTTTGACGCCGAACAGGCGCAGCACCACGACGAAGGACATCGGAACGAGATAGATCACGAGGATCGTGGCGCCGAACATGCCGCCGACCACGGCCGTGCCGATGGCCACGTGGGCGCCGGCGCCGGCACCGGTCGCCACTGCCAGCGGCAGTGTTCCGAAGATGAACGCGAAGGATGTCATCAAGATCGGCCGCAGACGTTCCCTCGCGGCATGCACCGCCGCCTCCTCAAGGGTGCTTCCTTGATCGAAGCGTTCCCGTGCGAATTCGACAATGAGGATCGCGTTCTTCGTCGCCAACCCGACTGTCGTAAGCAGACCGACCTGGAAATAGATGTCGTTCTGCAGCCCGCTTTCCAGCGTCGCGATAACCGCGCCGAGAACGCCCAGCGGTACCGCCAGGATCACGGCCATCGGGATCGCCCAGCTTTCATAGAGCGCCGCGAGGCACAGAAGAACCGCGACAATCGAAACGGCATACAGCTTGCTGGCCTGGCCGGATGATTGCTGCTGCTCGAACGAGACGGACGTCCATTCGTAACCGGTGCCTTTCGGCAGGGTGGCGGCGTATTGCTCCATGATCGCCATCGCCTGCCCGGAGCTCACGCCGGGCGCGGGCTCGCCCAGGATCTCGCTCGACTCAACACCGTTATATCGCTCGAGCTTTTGTGCCCCGATGCGCCAGGTGACGCGCACGAAACTCGACAGCGGAACCATCTGGCCTGCGTTGTTTCGCACGAACCATTTGCTCAGATCCTCCGTCTGCATCCGGGACGCCGGCTCGCCCTGAATGAAGACCCGCTTTGTGCGGCCGCCGCGCGTGAACTGGTTCACATAGAGCGAGCCGAAGGATCCCTGTACGGTCGTATTGATATCCGCCATGCTCACCCCCATCGCGTCGGCTGCCTCGCGGTCGATGTCCAGCGCTACCTGCGGCGCATCCTCCAGACCGTTCGGGCGTACCGCGACGAGCCGGGGATCTTGGGAAGCAAGCTTGAGAAGCTGATTGCGCGCGGCAATCAGCGCCGCATGTCCGAGATGGCCGCGATCCTCCAGCTCAAAGTCGAAGCCCGTTGCATTGCCAAGCTCCATCACGGCCGGCGGCATGAACGGTATGACAATCGCGCCGGTGTAGTTGCTGAAATGCGCAAACGCGCGCCGCGTGATCGCCTCGGCAGATTGCGAGGCATTCGGCCGTTGATCATAATCCTTGAGATTGGCAAACGCGATTCCGGCGTTTTGGGCGCGGCCGCCGAAATTGAATCCCATTACGGTAAACACCCCGTCGACATTGTCCCTTTCCTGGGTCTGGAAGTACCGTCGAACGTCATCATTGACCTTCTCTGTCATCTCGGCGGTCGCGCCCGGCGGGAGCTGCACCTGAATGAAGATAGTTTTTTGGTCCTCGTCCGGCATGAAGCCGGCCGGAACGAGGCCGAAAAGGCAGGCGGTCAGTCCGACCAGCGCGAGATAAACAAGCATCGCCGGGCGGACATGGCGAACCACCCTCGCCACGCCGTTTCCATAGCCTGCGTTCGCTTTATCGAATGTCCGGTTGAACCAGCCGAAGAAGCCCCTTGTCTTGCCGTGGCTGCCATCGGCTGGTGGCTTGAGCATCGTCGCGCACAGCGCAGGCGTGAAGATCACGGCCATCGACACCGAGAGCAACATCGCGGCGATGATCGTCACCGAGAACTGCCGATAAACCACACCGGCCGAGCCGCAAGCGAGAGGATGACGACAGGGGTCGTGTCGTACGGGAAGACCGCTTCCAGGCCGTACGGGAAGTAGACCTGCAAAGCCTGTAGTTCGGCCTTAATGGCCTGCGCGACCTGCAATTGGTTCGCGCCGGGTGCGAGATTGATGCCGATGGCGGCGGAGTCGTTCCCGTTGTAACGGCCGCTCGGCTCGTAAGTCTGGCTTCCGAGTTCCACAGTGGCCACATCCTTGAGCCGTACCTGCGAGCCGTCCATATTAACCTTCAGCAGGATCCGGTCGAACTGCTCCGGCGTAGTAAAGCGGGTCGGCCCGATGACGGTCGCATCGAGACGCTGCCCCTTCGTTGACGGGACTGCGCCGACTTCGCCGCTCGACACCTGGATGTTCTGTGTGCTGATCGCCTGGCTCACATCAGAAACGGTCAGGCCGTAGCTATCGAGCCTGGCGGGATTGAGCCAGATGCGCATCGCGTACTCAGAGCCGAACAGCGTGTAGTCGCCAACACCGCTGATGCGCGCAAGCGGGTTGACGACATTCGAGGCGATATAGTCGCCGATCGCCTCGGTGTTCATCGAGTGATCTTTGGACACGAAGCCCACGATCAACATGAAATTTCTCGTCGCCTTCGTCACCGAGAGCCCTTGCGCCACCACCTCGGCCGGCAGCATGGGTTGGGCGAGCGCCAGTTTGTTCTGTACCTGAACCTGCGCGATGTTCGGGTCGGTGCCTTGGCGGAAGGTCAGGACGATCTGCATCGAACCGTCGGCCTGGCTGTTCGCCGACATGTATTCCAGCCCATCCAACCCGTACATCTCCTGCTCGATCGGCTGAATGACAGTGTCCCGCACCGTCTCGGCCGAGGCGCCGGGATAGGTTACGTTGATCGTGATCGGCGGCGGCGCGATGCTGGGATATTGGCCGATCGGCAGCGAGAGAATGGCGATCCCGCCAACCAGCATGATGATGAGCGCGATCACCCAGGCGAACACCGGACGATCGATAAAGAACCGTGACATAATGCGGCGCCCCTATCTTTTAATTGGCGGCCTGTAGGGCGACTTCGGTGGGGTGCACGTGCGCCCCGGGGGTTGCCCGCTGAAGCCCGTCGGTGATGATCCGGTCGCCGGGATTCAGGCCTTTTGTGACCACCCAGTCATTGCCTTGGCTGTTGTCGATCTGGATCAGACGTTGCTCGACCTCGTCTTTCTGGTTCACCATGTAGACGTAAGGGTCGGCATGAACGTTTCGTTGGACAGCATTCTGCGGCACGAAATAGGCGTCGTTGTGCGTCCCTTCATGCACCGTCGCGCGGACGTACATGCCGGGCAGCAGCAGATGTTGGGGATTCGGAAAAATGGCGCGTAGCGTCGTTGTGCCGGTCCCCTCGTTGACGTTGACTTCGGAGAAGGACAGCTTGCCTTGCAGCCCGTACGGCCTGCCGTCCTCGAGGGTCAGGTCGACGGGGATTGACAGCCCGCTGTTCCCGTCGAGGTTCTTGTCCTGAAGCTGGCGACGCAGCGGCAGTAGCTGGGCGCTCGATTGCGTCATGTCGACGTAGATCGGGTCAAGCTGCGTCACCGTGGCCACGGCCGTAGACTGATTTGCCGTCATCAACGCCCCTTCGGTCACCATCGAACGGCTGATGCGGCGCGAGATCGGCGACAGCATTTTCGTGTAGTTCAGATTGATCGCGGCCGACGCCAGCTCGGCCTGGTCCACCTTGACGCTTGCCGCAGCCTGACCCGCCGCGGAAATCGCCTGATCGTTCTGTTCCTGGCTGGTCCAGCTGTCACGCGTGAGCGTGTTCCAACGGGCGGCATGGGCACGGGCGTAAACCAGGGCAGCCTGATCGTGCTGCAGGGTGCCTTCGGCCTTGTCATAGGCCGCCTGATAAAGTGACGGGTCGATTTGGTATAATTGCTGACCCTGCGTGACGTTCGTGCCTTCCTCGAACATCCGCTTCAGCAGCACCCCGGTGACCTGCGGCCTGATTTCTGCCAAGTCATAGGCGAGCGTCCGTCCCGGCACCGTCACGAGGGCGTCGACGGTCCTGGGCTGGACGCTCATGACAGAAACCTCGGCCGGCGGAGCGCTGGACTTCGCCGCTTGCTTGCACGACGTGAGCGAGAAGACGAGGGCGGTGCCCGCAAGAGAGAACGCGCTGCGCGCTACAGTGAAAGTCGGCATCAGATGTGATTTCCTGTCATTCGGGCCGAGCCGGACGGTCATGCGCCGGTTCAGCGAGGTGTCGACCATCACCGCGCCGCCGGTCCAAGCCTTGGAGGGGACGTTCCACTGCATGGTGGTCAGCGAGGCCAGCCCGTCGCCGGCGATGTTCTCGCGCACGTTCATCGCCGCGTCGAAGCAGCGCACGAACAGCCGGCCGCCATCGGCGCTGCCGACCAGCCAGTGCGCCAGGGCGAACTCCTTCGCTTGGGAGCAGTCGACGACGAAGGCGAACCCGCGCCTGAACGCGGTGCCCTGGCCAGGAGAGACAGGTTGCGAGGGGACCGACTGGAGCAGCAGAAGGAACCGGGGGACGAAATTCTCTGGGAGCTGCGGTTTGCCGACGACGTTCAGGCGCGGCGCGAACTCTAACCTGCCGGCGGCGCCGAGGTACCCCGGGAACCGGCCATCCCGACACACGACGTCGTCCGGGATCGCAGGCCGGGCGCGGCTCGAGGCCGCATCGTCGAGTCGGCGTCCGCCGAGCCCAAGCGGCAGC
>DASQVN010000880.1:0-8477 GCA_035640755.1 Rhodopila sp. | reverse complement strand
CGCCGGGGCCGCCGGATCGGGCGTCCAGTCTGCAGGCTTTACCGTGCCGAGCTGCGCCTCGAGCATGGCCCGGATCGCGGGCTTGCCCTCCATGGTCCGAATGTTCCAAGTGAACGCGACGAGGTCGCGCCAATAGCAATCGTCCTGGAAAAGCTCGAGCGCCCGGTCGATTTCCCCGGCGCCGAGCGCATCGCCTAAGGAGGTCAGCACCTGGCTGACGCGGGTGTCCGGCGTGAGTTCGAGCATGTGATCCTCCCCCCATTTTGCTTTTCCGCAGTGCGCTGCGAACGGGAAAGAGGTCAGGATAGCCGCAGCACCCCAGAGCGGGGCAAGAATTTCATGACCATAGCGGATCCCTACCCTAACTAGGCCGCGCGTTAGCTGCTCAAGGACTTTCGGCGGCGCCCGACGCAATCGATCGGACCATCGCCTCGAGCACGCGCATGGCCTGAACCCCTTCGCCGATGTCGGGCGCGTCCGACGGCTCCCCTCGCACGCGGGCAAGGAAGGCCGCGAGCAGGGCGTGGTAGCCCTTGTGGTCCTCGTTCGCGGCCGCGGTCTGATTGGGCTCCCAGACCAGTGTGTCCTGCGCCGGTTCGAGCGTCGCCGCCGGATCGGACGCCTTGAACCCGGGCGCGCGGTAGTAGCGCACCTCGTGCACGTTCCGCACCTCGACCCGCTTGTGGTCGCCCATTACCTGCCACCACTCCATCGGCGTGCCGCGCGACTGGTGCGTGCCCATGACCACGGTCGCCAGCGCCCCGGAGCCGAAGCCGAACCCGACATGCAGAACCAGCTTCCCGGGTGCCATCTCGAAGCGCCTGGCCGTGACGCTCTGCACCTTCTCGCGCATCAGCCACGGCACGAGGTCCACCGCATGGACGCAGTGGTGGAGGAGGAAGCCGGTGTAGTCGGGGTTGCCGACGAAATAGCCGGGCGCCGTCATATACTCCCCGAGCAGGCTGGCGCGCACGCCAAATTCGGGGGACGACAGGATGTTGCCAGCAATGCGATTTGCGGTCGAGTAGCGCTTCATGAATCCGACGACGCAAGGGCGTCCGCTGCGCGCGGCCACTTCCGCCAGCATCTGGGCTTCGCGCGCCGTCGCCGCTGGCGGCTTCTCCATGAAAACGGCCAAGCCGCGTTCAAGTGCCGCGGCGCCGACCCGCGCGTGCACGGCAGGGCCTACCGCGATGCCGACAGCGTCGAGCCCGGGATGGCTGAACAGAAGCTCGGCATCCGCGTAGCGCGCCGCCACCCCGTAACGATCCCCGACCAGGTTCAGCCGCTCGGCGTCTGGATCGGCGAGTGCGGCGATGGTCACGGGCAGGCGCGAGAGCTGCGGGAGCAGCATCTCGGCGGCATGATTGCCGCAGCCGATCCAGCCGATGCGGATCACGACCGCGCCGCCGCATGCAGGGCGGCGCGCAGAAAGGCGCCGCTCTGGCGCAAATCCTCATCCTCGTCGTAGGCGGGCGGCTTCCACTGCGCCAGCGGCACCGACAGGGCGTGGTCCGTGCGCCGGAACGGCTCCAGCGTGATGACGCCCTCGTAGCCGATTCGGAACAATGCGCGGCAGATCGGTGGCCAATCGATGTGCCCCGTGCCGAGGAAGCCGCGGTGGTTCTCATTGGCCTGGAAATGGATCAGATGCGGCGCGGCCTCCAGGATCGCCTCCGCGAGGTCGTTCTCCTCCATATTCATGTGAAACGTGTCCAGCATGACGCCTACCGCCTTGCTCGCGACCATGGCGGCCAGTTCGCAGGCCTGCCTTCCGGTGTTGCAGAAATCCGTCTCGAACCGGTTAAGCGGCTCGATCGCAAGGCGCACCCCTTTGCTTTCGGCGTAGGCGCCTGTTTGCCGCAGGCCCTCGACCACACGCGCGACGCGCTCCTGCCGCTGTACAGGGTCGAACGGACGCGGCGCGCGTCCGGCGAAGACCAGCGGCGTGCCGTAGAGCGGGCCCCCGATCATGCCGGCGCCGCAGGCGACCGCGATGTCGATCGCCTCGCGTAGATAGGCGATGCCGCCCTGCCGCGCCGACGCGTGCTCGGAGGCGAGATCGCGCTCAAGGTTGACCCGCGCGGCCATCACCAGTGAGAGGCCGGCGTTGCGCGCGGCGCGGCCGACCGCCGCCGGGTCCACCTCGTCCGGCTCGGGGACGAGCAATTCACAAAAATCCATCCCGGCCGCGCGCATCCGCGCGAATAGCGGGAAGTGCGCGGCCGTGATCGGCCGTGCGTAGGTCATGGAGATGACGCCGATTTTCGGCGCCCATTGTCCGGTCATTCCTTGACGGCTCCCCCAGTGAGGCCGCCCACGAGGCGGCATTGCGTGGAGCAAGAACAGCACGGTCGCCGGTAGGGCGACCAGCGTGCCCGCCACGAGGCCCCCTCGGCTCACCCCGGGGAATAGAACAGCTCACGCCTTCGTGAGAGGTGTTTGTTACGATCTGAACGGGAGCGGCGACCCCTTGACCGGGAGCCGCCCCGGGCAACAGGATGGCACAGTCCGCAGGAGCAGTGCCATGGTCCGTGCGTCTCTAGCTGGTTTGGGGCTTCTCGCCGGGATTGCCGCCGACCCGGCGCAGGCGGAGCGGTTCCGCTGTCCGCGCACCGGCGGCGAGTTCGTGTTCGCACAGAGCGCCAATGTGGTCGGCCTTGACCAGATGGTCTCGAGCGCGATCTCAACGCGCAACATCGCGATGAACATTTTCGAGACGCTGGTCACGCGCGACGACGCCAACAAGCCCATCCCGGAACTGGCCGAAAGCATCAGCGAAAGCGCGGACCATCTGACCTACACCTTCCCGCTGCGGCGCGGCGTGCGCTTCCACAACGGCAAGGTCATGACGTCGGCCGACATCGCGTCGTCGTTCGAGCGCTACAAGCGCGTCGGCCTGCAGCGCAACACGCTGGACAACGTCGCGGCATGGGAGACGCCGGACGCGGACACGTTCGTGATCCGGTTGAAGCAGGCGCAGCCGACCTTCCTCGAGCAGCTCTCGTCGTTCGCGGTGCCGATCGTGATCGTGCCGGCGGAGCTGAAGGACGACCCACCGCAGCAGCTGCGTACCATCGGTACCGGGCCGTGGCAGCTCGTGCAATACCTGCCCGGCGGGTTCGTCAAGCTGAAGCGGTTCGACGGCTATGTGCCGAGCACGAACTTCGACGACAAGACCGGCTTCGGCGGCTACAAGCAGGCCTGCTTCGACACGGTGACCTTCCGCATCGTCACCGAGCCCGGCGCCCGCGTGGCGGCGCTGCAGACCGGGGAGGTGCATGGGGCCGAGGACGTGCCGACCAAATCGCTGCCCGCGCTGAAGCAGGATCCGAAGATCACGCTGATGCCGATCCAGGATTGGACCATCCCGATCGCCTACGCGAACCTATCGCAGCCGCCGACCGACAATTTGGCGTTCCGCAAGGCGGTGCAGGCGGCGCTGGACATGGACGAGGTGATGGACGCGGCAACGGACGGCAACTACCGGCTGAACGTCGGCTTCCAGTATCCCTCGCGCGCGACCTACACCGACGCCGGGAAGGAGACCTACAACCGGCACGACGACGCGCTGGCGAAGCGCTATCTGCAGGAGGCGGGGTACAAGGGCGAGCCGGTGATCCTGCTCACCAACAAGGACTACAACTGGATGTTCAACATCTCCGTCGTCATGGCGGCGGAGCTGAAGAGCGTGGGGATCAATGCCGAGCTGAAGGTGGTGGACTGGCCGACAGCCGTCGCCATGCGGCAGAAGCCCGACTCCGGATGGAACTACTTCTACACGGGCTGGGGTACAGAGCCGTCGCTGGGGCCGATCCCGACCATGCAGGTGCTGGTGCCGCCGAACCCGGTCTACGCGCCGAAGCCCGGCCAGGAGGACCAGGAGCTGGTCGCTGCTTTCCGCGACATGAACATGCTGCCGACGGCAGAAGGGCGCCAGGAGGCGTTCGCGCGTATGCAGCAGCGTACGCTGGAGCAGGCCTACGTCTTGCCGTTCGGCTCGATGACGATGGTCCAGGCGGTGCGGTCCAATGTGAAGGGGTTCCGCCCGTTCCGGATTCCGCGGATGTCGAATGTTTGGTTCGAATAGTCGCTACACGTCCCCTCCCCCGACTTGATCGGGGGATCGTCCGGGTCGCGAGCACGGCGGACCTTCACGCCGGTATATGCATGTAAGCGGTTCCACGTATAACATCGGGCAACGGCAGCGCAGACTGCCCTGGCCGAAGGGAAGGGAACACTCGCATGAAACGACGGACGCTCCTTACCGGATCGGCGGCAGCCATCGCTGCCACGCCGCTCGCTCGCCCGCATGCGCAACGTCCGGTGACCATCCGCTGGTGGTACCATTTCGACGATCCCAAGGCGACGCCGGACGAACTGGTCACCACGTTCGAGAAGGCCAATCCAGGCATCAAGATCCAGGCCGAAAACATCCCGTGGGGTGGCGGCGGCGACTACAACACGCGCCTATACACGGCACTGATCGCGGGCAACGGGCCGGACACGGCCATGGTGCGGTTCGACAACTTGGCCCGCTTGCTGGAGATGAACGCAATCCGGCCGCTGGACAAGCTGATCGACGGCTGGGCTGGCAAGTCGGACATCTCGGACGATCTGTGGCGCCTGCATACCGCGCCGGATGGCCACCGCTACTACGTGCCGCTCCAGTATGTGGTGCTGTATCTCTATGTTAGGCTCGACTTGCTCGCCAAGCAGAACCTGACGCCTCCGGCTGGCTTCGACGATTTCCTCACAACGGCGAAGGCCCTCACCGGCGGCGAGCAATGGGGCTTCGGCATGCGCGGCGGCTCGGGCGGGCAGGACTCCTGGATGCCGTTTGCCTTCGGCACCGGCGCGCGGCCGGTCAAGGGCGGCTTCATCTCGCCGGAAGGCTTGGCCGCAAATCGGTATTTCATCGACTTGTATCGCACCCACAAAGTGTGCCCGCCTTCTGCCCCGACCGACAGCTTCCTGCAGATCGTCAACAACATGCTGGCTGGCCGGACCGCGATGGCGGTGCACCACATCAGCACCGCCAATCAAATGGCCGAACGGTTCGGCGATGCCATCACCGCGGTCCCCGTGCCTCGAGGGCCGAACGGCAAGGGCTGGGCCACGTTCGGCGATGGCTCGAACTGCGTGTTCAGTGCAAGCAAGAACCCTGATGCCGCGTGGAAGTGGATCTCCTGGCTCTCCGAGGGCCCGAACAATGTGCTTTACAACAAGGCGGCGGGCCAGATGACCGTGACGACCTCGGGCGCCGCGAATTGGACCATACACCCCCGCCGCTTCGTCGAGGCCACGGTGCAGTCGCTGCCCATCGCGCAGAGCCTGCCGAACCTCTCGGCGACCGCGGATTTCACGCGTGTCGTCTGGCCACAAACGACGCAAAAGGCGCTGCTTGGCGCGCTGTCGCCCGACGCGATGATGGAGACGTTCGAGAAGCTGTTCTTCGGCTGAAGCGGCACATCGCATGAGGCGATCGGCGACGCCGTGGCTGATGCTCGCCCCGGCGCTCGCAGTGACGATCCTGATCGTGTTGGCGCCCGTCCTCAACACGATCTGGCTGTCGCTGCATGACGTGGTGCTGTTCCGCCCCCGGCTCCGCCCGTTCGTGGGGCTGGCAAACTACGTCCTGGCGCTCGGCGATCCCGTCTTTTGGGAAAGCCTGGTGCATTCCCTCGTGTGGGTCGTTTGCGCGGTCACGCTGCAGTTCACGCTCGGTTTTGCCGGGGCGCTACTGCTGAACCGCAGCTTCGGGTGGCGCGACATCGCTCGCGCGTTGATCGTGGTGCCTTGGGCGTTGCCATCGGTCATTATCGGACTGATCTGGACGTGGATGCTGGACTTCAACTTGGGCGTGCTCAACGTGCTCGGCGTCCGGCTTGGGCTGCTCTCGGCCGCAATCCCCTGGCTGGGGCAGTTGGACACGGCGATGGCCGGCGTAATCCTCGCAATCGTCTGGCAGGGGTTTCCGTTCTTCGCGATCACGTTGCTCGCCGGGCTGCAAGCCATCCCGAGCGAACTCTACGAGGCGGCGGAGATCGACGGCGCGGGCATGTTCTCCCAGTTCTGGCACATCACCGTGCCCGGCTTGGCCGATGTGATCGCGACGGCGCTGCTGCTCCGAATGATCTGGGTTGCGAACTCGCTTGACCTCATCCTCGTCATGACCGGGGGCGGCCCGGGAACGGCGACCCAGACCTTGCCCCTGCATGCGTTCCTGACAGCGTGGTCGGGCGGGAACTATGGCCAAGGGTCCGCCATGGCGGTACTGCTCACGCTTATCCTGCTCAGCGTTGTGGGCCTCCTGCTCTGGCGGCGGCGGGACCGATGAAGCGTGCGCGCCGTCAGGTGAGGGTGTTCGTCGGGACGGAGCTGCCGGTTCTGGCCCTGGTCGGGTTCGCGGTGCTGCCCTGGCTGTGGATGATCCTGTCCTCGATCAGGCCCGAACGCGAGTTGACGCAATCGCCCATCCTGCTCTGGCCGCAGACGGTGACGCTGGCGCAGTATATCGATCTGCTCCGCCGCACCAACTTCGGCGACAGCTTGCTGGACAGTCTTGTCGTGGCCGCGGGGGCGGTGACGCTCGGGCTCGCTTTGGCGGTCCCGGCGGCATACGCGTTCTCGCGCTTCCGCTTCCGTGGCCGGAACTGGCTGCGAACGCAGTTCCTGGTCATCAACATGTTTCCAGTGGTGATGATCATCCTGCCGCTGTTCGTGCTGATGCGGCAAATGGGACTGCTGGACACGTATCTCGCCCTGATCATCGGCCATGGCACTTTCACCTTGCCGTTCGCGATCTGGCTGCTGACCAGCTATTTCGAAGGCATTCCGCAGGAGCTGGACCAGGCGGCGATGATCGACGGCGCCACGCGGATGCAGGCGCTCTGGTCCGTGGTGCTGCCGCTTGCGGTCCCGGGCGTGATCGCGGTGGGGATCTACCTGTTCATAGCGTCCTGGAACGAATATCTGTTCGCACTGATGCTCGCCGGCCGCGACGTAAGGACGGTGACCGTCGCGCTGCAGCTGTTCATCGGCGAGAACCAGATCCAGTGGGGCTTGCTGATGGCCGGGGGAACGCTGGTGTCGCTGCCTGCGACGATCCTGTTCCTGTTCGCGCAACGCCGGCTCGTGGGCGGGCTGACGGGCGGGGCCGTGAAGGGGTAGCAGAAGGTCGCCTGCCACCTCGATGATACTGCCGGCGCAGCCTCGGCGACCGCAACGAAGTAGCGCAGCTGCCGTAGTTCCATCCCCCTAGTACTACTAGGCCCGATCGACATTTGCTTGAAGCGGCTACGGGCGGCGTGATTCATCGCTGAGCGGTCCTGTTTGGAGCCGCGGGATGGTGAAGCGCTACGAGTTGACGGATGGGCAGTGGGCCGCAATTTGCAACTTGCTGCCGGGCAAGCAAGGCGATCGCGGTCGGACGGGCGCGGACAACCGGGCCTTCGTCAACGGCGTGCTCTGGGTCCTACGCTCGGGCGCGCGCTGGTCGGACCTGCCGTCGCGCTACGGCGAGAACTGGAAGACCGTGCATAAGCGTTTCTCCCGCTGGGCCCATAGCGGCGTGTGGGAGCGGGTCTTTCGCCACCTCTCCGGCGCGCCAGACAACGAATACCGGATGATCGACAGCACCATTATCCGAGCCCATCAGACCGCAGCCAGCGGAAAAGGGGGGCGCCGGACCAGGCTCTGGGGCGTTCCCGAGGCGGACTGACCACGAAAATTCACCTGCTCGCCGACACTCTCGGCCGCCCGGTGGCCATCGCCATCAGCCCAGGACAGGCGCACGATCTCCAGCTTGCTGAAGCCCTGCTCGACGGCCAAACCGCTCGGTATGTCCTGGCCGACCGGGCCTACGACGCCCGTCGTCTGCGCGAGTTCATCATCGGTTCAGGTGCCGAGCCGGTGATACCGCCCAATCCCACGCGCAAGCACCCGGCCGACTACGACAAGACCAGGTATCGCGATCGCAACCGCATCGAGCGGCTCGTCAACCGTCTCAAGCGCTTCCGCCGCATCGCGACGCGCTACGACCGCCGCGCCGCCTACTTCCTGGCCGCCATCCAACTCGTCGCCTGCCTCGAGTGGCTGACGTGAATGTCGATTCGGCCTAGTTGCGAATCGGCCTGGCACTCTGATTCCCTGCAGACGGGGGTGGAGGATTGGGCATGCGGGTGGCCGTTTGGTTTGGTTCGGAACTGGAGTGGGATGGCGAGCTTTCGGGGCTGAAAACTCGGCTCGCTCCAGTGTTCGGGCGACCGGAAGTGAGGGCATCGGCTGGCGCTTTCGTCGACGGGTTGCTGTCCGGGCGGTCGTGTCCCGCTCAGTGGTGTAGGAGCGCTGGGTAAGTCGCCCGCCGAAGCGACCGCCGAGAGTCTGGCGTAGGCGGGCGACTTATCCACGGCGGTGGCCACCGCAGCGGTGCTGGGTAGGGTTGGGTTGCGAGACGCAACTCTGACCCGAGGACC
>DASQVN010000879.1:0-2031 GCA_035640755.1 Rhodopila sp. | reverse complement strand
GAACAGGAAGTTGTTCATCGTCGCCTGGCTGCAGGCGATCACGCCGAGGGCACCGAAGATGGCGTTGCAGGTGGCTTGCGAGACCTCGGTGTTGCCGGCGACCACGGCGGCGCCGGGATTGGGGGAGAGGAACGTTCCGGGCGGGATGATCAGGGTCAGGGGCTTCAGGCAGCCGTCGTTCAGCGGGATGTCGTCGCCGACCAGGCAGCGGAAGACGTACAGCACGGCGGCACGGGTCACCGCGGGGGGCGAGTTGAAGTTGCCTTCGTGCTGCGGGCCGGTGCCGGTGAAGTCGACGATGGCGCTGCGCGTTGCGTGGTCCACGCTGATGGCGACGCAGAGCGGGCGGCCGTTGTCCATTTTGTACTCGAACCGGCCGGAGCCGATGCGGTCGATGACGCGGCGGACGGATTCCTCGGCGTTGTCCATGACGTGGCGCATATACGCGCTGACCGTTTCCCAACCGAACTGGGCGACCACACGGCGCAGCTCCTGCACACCTTTTTCGTTGGCGGCGACCTGTGCCTTGATGTCGGCGACGTTCACGTCGGGGCTGCGTGCGGGGTATTTCGCGCCGGCGAGCAGGGCGCGGAGCTCGGTTTCGCGGAAATGGCCGCCGTCGACCAGCAGGAAGTCATCGATGACGACGCCCTCTTCCTCGAGCGTCGAGGAGAGGGGCGGGGTGGAGCCTGGGGTGATGCCGCCGATATCGGCGTGGTGGCCGCGGTTGCCGACGAAGAACAGGATGTCGCGGCCCTGTTCGTCGAAGACGGGGGTGATGACGGTGACGTCGGGCAGATGGGTGCCGCCGTTGAACGGGTTGTTCAGCACGACGACGTCGCCGGGCTTCAACGTGAAGCGGCGGCGGTTCAGCACGGTGCGCACGCTTTCGCCCATGGCGCCCAGGTGCACCGGCACGTGCGGGGCGTTGGCGACCAGGAAGCCGTCGGCATCGAAGATGGCGCAGGAAAAGTCCAGGCGTTCCTTGATGTTGACGCTCATCGAGGTGTTCTGCAGCACCGCGCCGGTTTGTTCCGCGACGTTCATGAACAGGTTGTTGAACAGCTCGAGCAGCACCGGGTCGGGTTTCGCGCTGCCGGCGGGGACGCGGGAGGGCAGGGGCTCGGTCCGACGCAGGATCATGTGGTCGAGTGCGGTGATTTCGGCGGTCCAGCCGAGCTCGACGACGGTTGTGGCGTTGGCTTCGCGCACCAGGGCGGGGCCGGAGATCGTGTCGCCGGCGAGCAGGTTGGCGCGGTCGAAGACTGGGGCCTCATGTTCGGTGCCGCCGGTGAAGATGCGGACGCGGTCGATGATCTCGGGGGTGCCGGCCCGGCGCCGCTCGATGTGTGTCTCGGTGGCGGTCTCGCCGGGCAGGGTGGCCTCGGCGGCGACGGTTTCCACCACGACCGGGCGGTCGGGGGTGGCGAAGCCGAAGCGGGCACGGTGGGCGGCGGTGAAGTCGGCGCGCAGGGTGTCGAGATCGCGCAGGGGGACGATCAGGGCGGCCTCGGTGCCGGCGTAGCGGAGGTGGACGGAGCAGGCGGTGCTGACCGTGTCCGGCCGCGCACCCTGCTCGACCAGGGCGGCGACGGCATCGGCGGCGAGCTTGGCCGCGAGGTCATTGACCTCGGGCATGGTCTCGGCGCCGAGGGGGATTTCGACCGCCTGCTGCTTCATCGCGGTCTGGTTGGCGAGGCCCATGCCGTAGGCGGAGAGCACGCCGGCATAGGGGTGGATGAAGACGGTTTCCATGGCCAGCGCGTCGGCGACCAGGCAGGCATGCTGGCCGCCGGCGCCGCCGAAGCATTGGAGGGCGAAGCGGGTGACGTCGTGGCCCTTCTGCACCGAGACCTGTTTGATCGCATTGGCCATGTTGGCGACGGCGATCTGCAGGAAGCCTTCGGCGACCTGCTGCGGGGTCTTGCCGATCTGGCGGGCGAGTTCGTTGAATTTCGCGGCGACGATGTCGGCGTCGAGCGGTTGGTCGCCGTTCGGGCCGAAGATGGCGGGGAAGTGCTTCGGCTGGAT
>DASQVN010000878.1:0-6888 GCA_035640755.1 Rhodopila sp. | reverse complement strand
GCAGACACTGATCTCCCACAATGACACATCCAATGCGACATACTGTTCCATGATGAGAGTTCCTCCCGAGACTCATGTGCCCGGGCTGATCTTAGCCAACCCGGCGTCGAGGGAACGGCTCGCCCCGATTACCCCATGTGTGAAAACTCCCTAGCCGCCGAATCCAACGAAAGAAGATGATGAACCGGACGTTGATGGCGCAATCTTCGGGCTGAGCGGAATGCAATCCTGATCCCGTTATTGCTTGTTGCTGTTACGGTCCTGAGTTTTCACACAGTCTGCTTGAGTTCTGAACGAGCCGGTTCGTTGGTGGCGGGGATGCCATCTGGCGGGTGAATTCCCCTCACGTCGGGGTTAACATCCCGCCCGCTTAGATGAGCTCAACGCGCCTGAAGGAATCTGGCCATAGTCTGCACCAATTTTGCTCGAATCAGGGAGAAATACGAATGAAAGCGATCTGGCCCTCGGCTGCGACACTCGCGGTTCTTGCCTGTGCCGCAACTGCTACGTCGGCTCAAACCTGCAGGAATTTCGAGGGGACTATCCTGCTTCATCTGACACAGGAGGGATGTACGAGCCCGGTCGGAATCTGCACGGTTGGAAAGGTCCAAAGCGGCGATCCTTCTCTTGCCGACGCAAATTGGTTCTTCACATCCTTGGGGACATCTCCGTCCGCGGGGCTGCCCGAAAAGCTCCAGCCTGCCTCGATGTTGTCGTACGCCGGGTCCGTCGTGGTAACCACCCCGCGAGACGGAACATTCACTACGACCAATGCCGGGGTTTACGACACCACGGCCAAGGCCTTCAGCCAGTTGGACCGTATCACGAGCGGAACCGGAAAATTCACCGACACTAAGGATCGACTGATCTTCATCACCGCTACAGGAGGTGGGGATGCGGGCTTCAAGAGTTACGTACGCGGGGAGCTGTGCCAAAATTCGCCATAGAGGAGAATAGCGTGGCGCAGCCCAGGGCTTTGCTGCTCAGTGCGATCGCGCCGGAGCCGAATGCAGGGACTGCAGATGGCTAACATCACCGGCGGGTGTCTTTGCGGCAAGGTGCGTTACAGCGTGGACACGGAGCCAACGTTCATCTGCGTGTGCCATTGCCGAAATTGCCAAAATAGAGACCGGCAGCGCATTCGCCGTTGTCGTCGGTGTGCCACAACCTGCTTTGTCGGTGCAGGGTGAGCTGAAGACCTACATGGATAAGGGTGATAGCGGCAACGCCCTGTTCCGCCGCTTTTGCCCAGAATGCGGCTCGACTGTTCTCGATGAGGGACCGGCGTTTCCAGGGGTCCTGTTCATCCTGGCCGGCACACTCGATGATCCGAGTTGGGTGAAACCAGGCATGCAGATTTTCTGCGACAGCACACAGTCCTGGGTTCAGCTTGGGGGGACATGCAGCTCTTTCCGAAGATGCCCGGCTAGAACAGCGCTGCCGCATATCGGCGAGATATGACAACTCGCGCCGGCGCCTGGCGCAATTCTTCTCACGCGTGGTCGAAAATCCTGCATGCTGCCGCATAACGGCATTTGATGGTGCGTTCGGCTCAGCAATTCCGGCAACACGTGATCAAAAATACCGCGCGGCGGGCCGGGTCGCGCTTATGAATAAGTCCGGAAGTGTTGAACAACGCAACAAGGAACGCGCCGCGCTAAGGTCTGCGCTGGGTGGGAAGGGGCATTGGACGGCGGCTGCAGTGCGCAAGACAAATCCTAACCGAGCATGTTACAAGTAGACATGCTTGACCATGTCTCCCTTGGGGTAAGCGATTTGGACCGCAGCCGACGCTTTTATGATGCCGCGCTGCGCCCACTCGGGTTGGTCCGCATCGTCGATTTCGGCAGAGGCTCCGACTACGGCGCTGCGCCGGGATCACTCGGCGTCGAGTTCACCATCACCCAAGAGCCGGACCTGAGGACACCGATTGCCGGCGCACACCTCTGCTTCCGCGCGCCCGATCGGGCGGCAGTTCGCACATTTCACGGCGCGGCGCTTGCCGTTGGCGGGAGCGACGATGGCGCGCCCGGGCTTCGGTCGCAGTATCATGCCGACTACTACGCCGCATTCGTCCTCGATCCGGATCGGCACCGCATCGAGGCGGTGTGCCACGCGCCGGAAACGCCGATGGTCTCTGCCTCATAAGTCTTGAAATTCGCACCATGCTGTGGCCTGCGAATAAGTTACTCAGTACGCAGCATGGCCAGAACCAATGGCTGGCGGTGCCGGACGCTGCCGCTTACGTCAGCTCATCCAATAGCGCCTTCGCATCCTTGAGATCCGGTGCGTCGAAACCTTCGGTGAACCAGTTGTAGATCGGCACGAGTAGGTCCCGCGCTTTCGCGTGCTTACCTTGGCTCTTCCATAAGCGGGCGAGGCTTGTCCCAGCACGCAGCTCAAGAGATTTGCTTTGCTGTCTGCGGGCAACTTTGATGGCATGCCAAAAACTGCTCTCGGCCTGAGCGATGAACTGGCCTGCCTCAGTCACCGCATATGCATCGCCAGCGGCAGTCCCTGCGTCATCTCGACCGCCAAGGCGATGCAGCAACAATTCGCCACGAAGGCGGTGCAGTTCCGCCTCCCATACCTGTTGGTCGTGCAACATCGCTAACGCCTCGTCCAACACGCGCAGCCCGTCCTCGGCTCGTCCGCTTCTGCCGTAGGCCTGAGCCAACAGAGACAGCCAATAAGGCCGTACCAACACGGCTCCAGTTGCCTCACGAGCAGCCAGACCCTGGCGTATCTGGGTTATCCCTTCGACGTGCAGCCCCTGCTCGGCCAAGGCCCACCCCCGCAGGATTGTCCCCTGCGCCAGGAAGAACGGGAACCCTTGTTCGCCTGAAAACTCTATGTCCGCGTCGGCGCGCTCCCAGGTCTCCGCCGGCTCCCGACGATAGTGACGGAGCCAGGCGGTATGATCCAGGGCGAAAGCTAAGCTGAAAGGATGGGCCACCTCTTGTGCCTGGGCAAGCGCCTTACTCATGGTCTCCAGGGCGCGATCTGGGTAGCCCAGGTACCAAAGGACATGGGCTGTGAAACCCTGAGTGAGTATCCCAGGTTCTTGTCCGAAGGTTACCGCTAGGGAGCGATGTCGTTGCGGATCGTAGAGGGCGGTTGCTTGCTCGAAGTGGGCCAGCGCGGATGCGCATTTGCCCATCGAGAACAGGGTGTGCGCCATCGCCCGGTGGGCCTGCAGGAGGTCTGCTGGGTCCGCTCGGGCCAGATCGAGGAGTTGCTCGGCTACCTCATGCGCGGCCTGCAGGTCGGCGCTTACCTCGTAGAACCACCACAGCCCAAACAGCACCGAGCTCAGATGGGACGTATCTCCCAACTGAAAGCACAGCTCTCTGGCACGCGCGTAAGCCTGCCCGACTTCCGGTGCGGCCATGCCCTTGATGACGATCAAGGGCACGCCAATGGTCGATTGTAGGTCGAGTTCCAGTCGCCGTCGCACTGCCTCGTCTGGCAATTTGGTTAGCAGCGTCAGCCCTTGGCGCAGCTGTGCGACCGCTTCCACCATTGCCGAGCGTGCAATGGCCTGTTTGGCCGCCCGATGTAAATACGTAATAGCTTCTCCCGTTAGCCCGGCTTCCGCACAGTGGTGAGCCAGCAGCGCCGGTTGCGCCTGCACGATCTCCGGGAACCGCTGCTCCAGGATCGCGGCAATCCGGTGGTGCAGGCTCTGTCGCCGGCCGCGCAGCAAGGTGCCATAGGCAGCATCCTGCACCAGTGCATGTTTGAAGAGGTAGCTGGCCTCAGGCGGCGTGCCGCGAGCGAACACCAGGCCGGCATTTGCCAGCCGCTCGAGTGCCTCACGCAACTGCGGCTCCGGCACATCGGCAATGGCTGCCAGCAGGTCATAGCCGAATTCACGGCCGATCGCCGCGCCCGCCTGCGCCACCTCCCTGGCGGCCGATCCCAGCCGATCCAGCCGCGCCATCAGCGAGGCATGCAGGGTCACGGGTACAGAATGCCCATAATGGGGCATGGCGGACAATGCCGCGGAAGCCTGCGCCCCGGCCTCGAGCACCGCCCTGGTCAGTTCCTCGACAAACAACGGCACACCGTCAGTACGCTCGGTAATCTCCGCCACCACCTCTGGCGGCAGACAAGCATCGCCGGAAACACTGGCCACCATCGCCGCCGTATCACACCGGTCGAGCCGAGCCAGGGTCAGCAGCGTCACATGCGGCTGCCCAACCCAGGGCGGCTGAAATTCCGGGCGAAATAGCGCGAGTAGCAGCATCGGCCAGGCCGCCACCCGCTCGATCAACCGGTCCAGCAGCTCTCGCGAGCTCGGGTCGATCCAGTGGAGATCGTCAAACACCATCAGCACAGGCTGCTGCCGCGCCAAACCCTCGATTTGCCGCAGCAGCGCCGCAAACATCTTCTCCTTTTTACGCCGTGGCGTGAGATCGGGCAGCGGCGCAAGGCCTGCTGTGGGCAACCCGTGCAGTTCTGCAATGAGCGCCACGTCTTCCGCCGGCGGTCCGGCAGCCGCCAGCAGCCTCTGCAGTTTGGCAAGCCGAGCTGCCGGCTCGTCCCCATGCGCGAAGCCTGCCGCGCGCTCCATTTGCATGATGACGGGATACAGCGCACTGTCCTGATGGTGCGGTGAGCAGAAACAGCGCAGCGGCAAGTGTGGCGTAGCGGTGATCTGCTCAGCCAGCGCCTCTGCCAACCGCGATTTGCCAACGCCGGGTTCAGCGCAAACCAGCGCAACCCGACCGCTACCCGCCTTTGCGCCCAGCGGCGAAGCAGTAGATCCATCTCCTCGTCGCGACCCACCAGTGGTGTGACGCCGGAGCGCAAGGCCTCGAACTGACCGAGGGTGCGGTTTTCCGCCGCGACCTGCCAGGCCGGCACCGGCGCGGGCAGGCCTTTGAGGTCGACGGTGCCGAGACTGCGGCATTCGAACAGGTTGCCCACCTGCCGTCGCGTGGCAGCGTCAATCACCACCTGCCCCGGCCCGGCGAGGCTCTGCAGCCGAGCGGCACGGTTCGGCGTCTCACCGACCGCCGTCTGCTGCCGGGCATCTCCCGCGCCAATTGGCTCGCCGATAACCACAAGGCCAGTGGCGATGCCAATGCGGACCTGCAGCGGCTCATTGCAAGCCGGTGTTTTGCCGACGGCGGAGGCAATGGCGAGACCCGCGCGCACAGCGCTTTCTGCATCGGTTTCATGCGCCTGTGGCCAGCCGAAATAGATCAGCACGCCATCGCCGACGTAGCGGGCAATGAAGCCGTTGAATGGCCGGATCGCATGAGCGACGCAGGCCTGGTAAGTGCGGATGACCTCACGCAGGTCCTCGGGATCGAGCCGAGCGGAGAGCGCGGTAGAGCCGATCAGGTCGCAGAACATCACGCTGAGCGGACGACGTTCAGCAGTGGATTCGGACACCTCTGGCTGTGAGCTGGGATCAATCGACGGACCGGGTGAAGACGGAACGAGATCGCCGGCCGGCATGCTCTTGAGGCGCAACGCCTGGATCGCAACCAATAGCCGACGCCGATGGCCCACCGCGATAACACCCAGGTCCTGGAGGTCTTCGGCCGTCAGATGGCACAAGTCTTCTCCACTGACACCATTCTCGCGGAATGCCGCCTCATAGTGTTCAAGACCGAGACTCTTCAACCATTCCCCAACATCCACCGGCGTTTCCCCTAGCTCGGCGATGCTTCAGTTGGACTATCAGGCCGATGTGCCGTCTCCGTCCAGGTGAAAAAGGCATCGGCGGCGTCGGGGGAATTACGGCGTACCATCGTGGAAGGAAGTCTGGTCGAAACACCGCCGCCAGATTGCTGCCCTCGACACCGAACGAGCGGACAAGACCGAGCTGATGTGTGGTTGTGAGACCTCCTTGGCACGGTCAGCGATCAGGCGGGCCTTGGTGATGTCACAGGGACTGGCCCGTCCGGAAGGCTTGATTTTTGCTCAGACCTGAGCGCATTCGATACATACACCTCACTTCGCTGAATGCCGCCGGTGCTCTCTGTCAGTTCAGGCGGCGCGGCAGGCCAAGCCGATCTGTTCGGCGTGCGTGTGATCGGACCCGCAGCAGCCGCCCAGGACGCACAGGCCAGGAAGGCGCTGCCGTAACGTCGAAAGATCGCGGCCGAGAGCCCTCGGATCGCCGGGATCGAGCGAAGTTGCCTCGTTCAGTTCAGCATGGCTGAGCGCAGACGGATTGACCCGCATGCCGCCAAGGCGTTCCAGCCAAGCCCCCCCGGCACGAAGCGCTCGCTCGATATGCGTGACGTGCGCACAATTCACCATATACAGCAGTGGTGCCATGCCGGTAGCGGCATCCGTAGCAGTGATTGCGTCGGCCAGAGTAGAGCCGTCCGGCAGTCTGCCGTCGGTCTCCACGGTGAAGGAGATGACGCAAGGAAGGCCGGCGTCACGTGCGGCCAGGGCGATTCCAGCGGCTTCTCCGGCATAGGTCATGGTCCAGGCGGTGACGAGATCCGCGTCGGCAGATGCGAGCGCAGTAACCTGTGGACCATGGAATGCGGCGGCTGACGCCGGATTCATCGCGGAATCCACCTCAAAGACGTAGCCATCGAACCGCGGGCCAATGGCGCCGTTGATCAGAACCGGCTGGTCAGGCGTTTCCCAGGCGGCCCGCACGTCCAGCAGTAGGGCAACGGCATCGCGGTTCAGTGCCGCCAGTTGATGCGGCGCGTAGCCTAGCTTCGCGCCCCAGTCCGGGCTGGCTCGCCATGTCGCGGTATCCAAAAGACAAGGCACGCCATTGCGCCTGGCCACGGCGGCATAAGGCTCATAATAGCGGCGCAAGGCGGAGCGTCCGGCAGCATCGTTCAGCAGGGTGAAGGAAGCGAACTCCGGTAACTCCAGTCCATCGTGGAAAATGAGCGTCGTTTC
>DASQVN010000877.1:0-6055 GCA_035640755.1 Rhodopila sp. | reverse complement strand
CGATGGCGCTCGGACGCAGCACCTGCCACGCCGGGACCGGTCCGGCGATCCCCTTCATCGCTACGGCGCCGAGATCGCGGTACTCGAAGAGCTCACCGACCAGCCGGCGCGTGCTCGCAGCGATGACGACCGTGTTCGGTTGGGCCAGGGATTGCAGACGAGCGGCGAGGTTGGGCGTCTCGCCAATCGCTATCTGCTGCTGCGACTTGCCCGTTCCGATTGGTTCGCCGACAACCACGAGGCCCGTCGCTATGCCAATACGTACTCGCACACCTTGCATCGGCGCGGGCGCCTGGCCGATCTCAGCGATCACCGCAAGCGCCGCTCGAACCGCCCGCTCGGCATCGTCCTCATGCGCCTGCGGGTAGCCGAAGTAAATCAGCACGCCATCACCAACGTAACGGGCGATAAAGCCGTCGAAGTGCGCGATCGTTGTGGCGACGATGGACTGATAGCTGCGGATCACCGCACTCAGATCCTCGGGATCCAGTCGGGTCGACAATTGCGTGGAGTCCATCATGTCGCAGAACATCACGCTCACCTGGCGGCGTTCAGCAGCAGACTGTGGAGTCCGATCGGGTACCTCGTCGGCGAAGCCAGTGGCTGGGTCGCCGGTGCTCACATGAAGAGCGAGCTCGCCTTTACGGTGTAGTTTCGCGATCGCGTCCATCAGCCGACGGCGATCACCGACGGCAGTAATGCCGAGGTCTTTAATGTCTTCCGCCGTAAGACTGGGGATAAGGTCAGCGCTTACGGCATTCTCACGGAATACCGCTTCGTATCGCTCGAGACCAAGCGTTCGCAGCCAGTCTGCGACATTCATTGTCGCCCCCGTGGCAGCCGGGCTCAGGCCGAGCATTGCTTAACCCCGCCGGAATTGTCCAGCGCGGAAACCCACTTGGGCCACGGAAGACAAATACACAGTCCATGGGCCGCCAAACTTTTGCTGCCGCGGCGACGCGATGGCAGTTCACTGCCGCATCTGTGTCGCGGGCGGCCAGGTCGGGAGTGTCCGCTCCCCACCCCAAGCGGCCGTTCGAAGGGAACTGAACTCTTCGCCCGGATCGAAGCGGAGCGGGCCATAAGGTTCGGAAAACCGCTCCGGCAACCCGTCAAAACCTTGTATCTAGATTCCGGGTTTCGCAAATGCGGGACCGCGCTGAGGCCGACGGCCATCGACCCCAGCGCCGGCAGCTGGCTCCCGTTCAAAACCCAGGCGACAACCGCCACAGAGCTTTGGGACCAGCCGCCGCTTCGTCACGAACGACCGGACAGTCGCTCGGTCCCAATCGCATGGACAAGGCAGGTTACCGTGGCAGACATCATTTGGGGAGTGGATATCGGCGCCACCACCCTCGATGCCCGCATCGATCGTACTGGCGCATGGCAACAATTCGAACGCACCGAGGCTGGCATCGCCGAACTCGCTGCGTTCTGCAAACACCACCAGGTCGCTCTGGTGGTCATGGAAGCAACCGGCGGATACGAACGCCTGCCGTTCGGTCTGCTCTGGGCAGCGGACCTACCCACCGCCATTGCCAACCCTCGCGCGGTACGCCGCTTCGCCGAATCGATGGGCAATCTGGAAAAACCCGACCGCATCGATTGCGGCATGATCGCTTGGTATGCGCAGACCAAGCACATCCAGCCGCAGCCGCCAGCCTCGACCACCCAGCAGCGTCTCACCGCGCTGGTGTTGCGGTTGCGCCAGCTGACCGATCTGCGGTCCGCACAAAGCAACCAACGCCGGCTGGTGACCGACCCCGAGGCGCGGGAGACATTCGCCGCCGTCCGGAAGGTCGTTGCACAACAGATACGCGCGCTGGAGAAAAAGATCGCCGCACTGATCGACGCGGACCCGCTCTGGGCCGCCCTTGACGAAGCCTTCCGCGAGATCAAGGGGATGGCGGGGCGCACCGTGGCGCGGCTGATGGCCGATCTGCCGGAAATCGGCACTCTAAGCGGCAAGGCCGTCGGCAAGCTGAATGGCCTGGCGCCGCTCGCTCGCGACAGTGGCCAGAAAAACGGCAAGCGTCCGGTGCGCGGCGGGCGCGAAAGTGTTCGCTCCATTCTCTATCTGATCGTCAGGGGCGTGCAGCGGTGGGATCCGGATTTCAAGGCTTTCTACGCGAGGCTGAAGGCAGCCGGTAAGCCGCCAAAGGTGATCCGGATCGCCATGGCGCGTAAGCTGCTGGTCCGGCTGAACGCTAAGGCTCGCGCTGTGCGAACGGCGCTGGCCGAGGCAGCATAGCCTCCGTCATGCGGGCCAAAGGAGAAAACACCGTTTCTTTGTTCGGCTGAACGGAGGCCGTTTCTTCGTCCCGGCCTGAGATCCCCCAGACGCCGGGCGCAGCCGCGGTCAAGGCTGGCCTTCAGGCCACCGCGCTTGCGCGGCGCGCAGCCGCCTTGACGGCGGCAAGATCGGCGTCAACCTGGCATCAGGACGGCCGTCGAACCGGTGCGCCCATTCCGGGAACGGACATCGAAACTAAAACTTTGAACGCTTTGGCTTGACAGCACAGACAGTCGCTCTGTGCCGAGGTACTCGTGCAAATCGCGGAAGAACAGCCCCTCACCCCACCGGCATGTCCATCCGCGTCGGGTCCACCTCCTGCCGGCCATGCAGCAGCAGCGCCACAAGCCCCGTCCATCCGGTCTGGTGCGAGGCGCCCAGGCCCTGCCCGGTGTCACCATGGAAGTATTCGTAGAACAGCAGGTGGTCGCGGAAATGCGGGTCCTCCTGCATCAGCCGGACATCGCCGAACACCGCCCGCCGCCCATCCGCGCCGCGCAGGAACAGCCGGGTCAGCCGGCAGGACAGGGCGTCCGCGATCTCACGCAGGCTGCGCGTCGTGCCTGAACCGGTTGGATACTCCACCCGGAACTCGTCGCCGTAGTAGCGGTAGAAACCGTACAGCGCCTCGACGAACATGAAGTTCACCGGCATCCACACCGGCCCCCGCCAATTGCTGTTGCCCCCGAACGCTCGGCCCGCACTTTCGCCCGGCACGTAGCCGACCTCGAAATGCTGCCCATCGAGATCGAGCGTGAACGGCTCCGCCAAATGCTGGCGCGACACGCTGCGCACGCCATAGGGCGAGAGAAACGCCGCCTCATCCAGCATCCGCCGCAGCAGCGCCTTCATCCGGCTGCCGCGCAGCAGCGATAAAAGCCGCCGTGAGCCCTCACCCGGGATATGCCAGTACGACACCAGCGCCGCGAGGTCGGGGCGGTGCGTCAGCACCCATTGCAGCCGCTCGGAGAATTCCGGGCAGCGCGCCAGGGTGGCCGGCTCCAGCACTTCCACCGCGAACAGCGGGAACAGCCCGACCAGGGAGAACAGCCGCAACGGAATCACCGTCCCATCGGGGCGCTGCAGCATATTGTGGTAGAACCGGTCCGTCTCATGCCACAGCCCGTGCATGCCGGCCTGCTTCGTCACCACCTCGGCAATCGCCAGGAAATGCTCGAAGAACTTGGTCGCCGTCGATTCATAGACACGATTGTGCTGCGCCAGCTCCAGCGAGATGCGCATCATGTTCAGCGCATACATCGCCATCCAGGATGTGCCGTCCGACTGGTCGATGCGGCCCGCGACGGGAAGCTTCTGGCTGCGGTCGAAGACGCCGATGTTGTCGAGGCCCAGGAAGCCGCCCTGGAACACGTTGCGCCCCTCGATATCCTGGCGGTTCACCCAGCCGGTGAAGTTCATCATCAGCTTGTGGAACACGCGTTCCAGGAACTCGAAATCCGGCCGGCCCTGCAGTTCCGCGTCCATGCGGAAGACGCGCCAGGCGGCCCAGGCATGCACCGGCGGGTTCGGCTCGCCGAACGCCCATTCATACGCCGGCAGAGCCCCGTTCGGGTGCATGAACCATTCATGTGTCAGCAGCAGAAGCTGCTCCTTCGCGAAATCGGGGTCGATCAGACCGAACACGACCGCCTGGAACGCCAGGTCCCATGCCGCGTACCACGGATACTCCCACTTGTCCGGCATCGAGATGATGTCGCGGTTGTTCAGGTGCAGCCAGTCGCTGTTGCGGATGGTCCTCCGCTCCGCCGGCGGCGGCGGCTGCAGCGGGTCACCGGTCAGCCAGCGGCGGACGTCGTAGCGGTAGAACTGCTTGGACCAGAGCATCCCCGCCAGCGCCTGGCGCTGCACCAGGCGGGCGTCCGGGTCGTCCATGCCGCACTGCAGCGCGGCGTAGAACGCATCGGCGTCGGCCAGGCGGGCGGCAAAGACCGCGTCGGGGTCGGCAAATGCATCGCCGGTGCATTCGGTGGGCCGCCAGCGCAGGCGGACTACGTGTCGCCCGCCGGCCGGGATTACAAGCTTCACCCAGGCGGCGCATTTGGTTCCGGTGCGGCGGTCGATGGCGCCGGAGGCGCCGCCGATGACGTAGTCGTTGACGCCATCCTTGAACGGGCCGGGGGCTTCGACGCCGAACAGCAGGGGGGTGTTGGTCTCATTGCGGCAGAACAGCCAGGGGGCGTCGTGGTCGATCTCCAGGCGCCGCTCCGGCATGCGGTTATGCCAGGCGCGCACGCCGCGATCGGCCAGGGTCAACGACGGCTCGGGGATGCCGGGGCGCCAGTCCCAGGTGTTGCGCGCCCATAGCTGCGGCAGAACGTGCAGCGGTGCAGCCTCGGGGCCACGGTTGTCGATGGTGATCCGGATCAGGATGTCCTCGGGGTCGGCCTTGGCATACTCGACCATCACATCGAAATAGCGCCGCTGGTCGAATACCCCGGTGTCGATCAGCTCATATTCCGGCTGATCCTGGCCGCGGCGGGCGTTCTCCGCGATCAGCTCGGCATAGGGAAAGGCCGCCTGCGGATACTTGTACAGCATCCGCATATACGAATGCGTTGGCGTGCTGTCCAGATAGTAGTACAGCTCCTTGACGTCTTCGCCGTGGTTCCCCTGCTCATTGGTCAGCCCGAACAGCCGCTCCTTCAGGATCGGGTCTCGCTCATTCCACAGCCCCACGCACAGGCACCAGCGCAGCCGGTCGTCGGTAAAGCCGGCGATGCCGTCCTCGCCCCAGCGGTAGACGCGGCTGCGGGCGTGTTCGAACGGGAAATGGCGCCAGGCGTCGCCGTCCGCCGAATAGTCTTCCCGCACCGTGCCCCATTCGCGCTCCGACAGATATGGCCCCCAGTGCAGCCAGGCGGCCCGGTCCCTGAGCCGCTGTCCTTCCGCCGTCTGCATCAGATGCTCGGGCATTGGTCCTACCTCGGTCGGGTGGCAAGGCGCCTCTCATACGCCTGCGCCAGCACTGTACTTGGGAACAGGAGCGCGAAATAGAGCAGCGCCACGACCGTATACACCTCCAGCGGGCGATAGGTATCGGCCGTCACCAGCGTGCCATTATAAAGCAGGTCCGGCACCGCGATCACCGACACCAGCGAAGTGTTCTTCAACTGCGTGATCGACTGGTTAACGAACGGCGGGATCATCCGCCGCACCGCTTGCGGCAGGATCACCCGCCGCATCATCTGCCACGGCCGCAACCCCAGTGCGCGCGCCGCGTCCCACTGCCCCTGCTCGATCGAGATGATGCCGCCGCGGAAGATCTCGGCATAGAACGCGCCGGTGTAGCACGACAGCGTCATGCCAGCCGCGACCGGAGCCGGGATCTGGATGCCCAGCAGCACCGGGAGCGCATAGTAGAACCAGATGATCTGCACCAGCAGCGGCGTGCAGCGGAACGCCTCGATGAACGCGACCAGGGGGAGGTTGACCAGGCGCGAGCGCGACAGGCGGCCGAGGCCGATCAGCAGCCCCAGGATCAGGCCGATCAGCACGGTGGCAAGCGTATATGCCAGGGTCACCAGCATGCCGCGCCAGAACAGCGGGATGTAGCGCTCCAGGAAGACGAAGTCCCACTGGTAGTGCATGTGGGACTGCTCCCGGGCCGATCAGAACGTCAGGTTGGGCGGGAGCTGGTCGCGAGTGACGCCGAATTTCGCCACGCCATCCAGCATCCATTCGCGGATCTGCCCGGTGCCGCGCGCCATGTCCAGCCAGGCATCGACCACTTCGCGCCAGCAG
>DASQVN010000876.1:0-3364 GCA_035640755.1 Rhodopila sp. | reverse complement strand
CTCGATCCTCCCGCACCCGGACTCAGCATTACCGCGACCGATTGCGGCAGCGCGGGCTGCGGCCGGTGCAGATCTGGGTTCCCGATACCAGAGCGCCGGGTTTCGCAGCCGAGATCTGGCGCCAGTGCGCCCTGATCAACGCGACCGACCGGGATGAAGACCTGATGGGCTGGGTCGAGGCCGTCAGTGCCTTTGATGATGATGAGCCTTGACGGCGGGGGCACTGCGCCGCGGCGATGTTGTGGTGATCGCGGATCGCGGCGGCGACTACACCGGCAAGCCTCGGCCGGCGGTCGTCGTCCAGGCGGATTTGTTTGCCGCGCTGGACAGCGTGACGATCTGCCCCGTTACATCGGCGGAAGTTGACGCGCCAGCGACGCGCCTGCGGATCGAGCCCTCGGAGGGATTGCCGCTGCACATGTCATGCTGGATCGCCGTGGACAAGGTCACCGCCGTCCGACGGAGCCGGATCGGCGGCGTTGTCGGCCGATTGCAGGCCGAGGATGTGCGGCGCCTGGACGGCGCACTGGCCGTGTTCCTGGGATTGGCTGGGTGAGTGCCGATCGAACCGGCCCCAGAATTGCGGCCCCAGAATTGCACGAGAGTTGCCATCTTGCTGCCATGACTCGACTGCATGGTGCGAGCATCGAATTTCCGGCAGGTCCGACTACGATGGCGCATATGGGGATGGCACGCATGGGTCGCAGGATGCGTCCCGGACGCATATTGCGCGAGGAGTACATGGAGCCGATGCGTCTGGACGCATCCGGGCTGGCTCAGGCACTGGGCGTGCCGGCGAGCCAGATCGCGCCGGTGATCGACGACCGCGGTCCGGTGACGTCGGACCTGGCGCTGCGGCTGGCGCGCTGCTTCCGCACCAGCCCGCAGTTCTGGTTGGGCTTGCAGACGGCATATGACCTGGCGGAGGCCGAGGCGCGGTTCGGGGCGGAGATCGAGGCGAGGGTTCAGCCGCTGGCGGCGTGACGCGTCGCGAGCACGCCTGCATCATCGGCGCGACCGGGGCTCGTCAACGGCCAGTTTCGGGGTTGATCAAGGCGGATACTCTGGTTGATTGGCAGAGCAGATTCACGCCTCCGCACGTTCCGCGCTTCGGCGATCTGCCCTGGCGTTGCCTTCGGTGATCGCGCTCCAAAAGCCTATCCCAGTAGGCCTTGGGTCGGTCTGGCGTGGACTTGCCCCGGCTTCGTGGAGGGGTGAGGGCTTGGGATCAGGCTAACTCATTTGAGGGCATTGTTCCTTCCTGTTTCGAGATGTTTTGGTTCGTCCCCTGGGGGGCCATTCTTCCGTCCCGGCCGCGAGCGCAATGCCAAGCTGGTGTGCTTGGCAGGACGCGAGACACCTATGTTCGCTCCGGCACTCAGGTTCGGCGCACGTTCCAGAAGAGCGGGAAGCCCTCCGGTATGCCGGCAATGTCTGGCCGGACCGCGGCCGGTATCTGCGCTAGCCCAAGTGGGTAATACGGCACGTTCTCGAACGCTTGAAGCTGCATCTGCTCGCCAATCTTCTTCTGGCTGGCGAGGTCCGGCGTGTTGAACCACGCCTCTCGCAGTTCCTGCATCTTCGGATCGTTTGGCCGACCGGAGCCGTCGCCCAACAGTGCCAAATGAGTCGCCGGTGTAGAGCATACGAGGCCGGGAATGCCGATGCAGTACAGATTCCAACCGCCCTGGCCCGGCGGTTTGCTCGATTCGCGGCGCTTCATCACTGTGCCAAAGTCCATTGCCTGATAGTCCACGTTCATCCCGACGCGCTTCAGCACGTCGGCAGTGACGTTGCTTGCCGGGCCGGAGTACGGCGACTCAGTTACCGCCAACAACACCATCTTCTCGCCTTGGTAGCCCGCGCCCTCCAGTGCCCGCCGCACCGCTGCGTAATCGCGTTTGCCGGTCAGCACCGACATGCCGGCATCCGAGGCCAGCGGCGACACAGGCGGAAAGAAGCCCACTGGCGCCGACCAAAGAGAAGTGTCCTCACCCCTTGTCGCCACCATGAATTCTTTCTGATCGATCGCCACCAGCAGGGCGCGGCGGAACGCCGGTTTGTCGAATGGCGGATACAGATGATTTGGTCGCAGCGTGACCAGCATCCCCGTCGGATCAAGGATCGGCGTCGCAATCCTGTGCTTTCGTAGCAGCGGCAGCAGATCAGGGGCCGGGTTCTGCCACCAATCCAGCTCGCCGGCCTGCATCGCTGCGGCAGTGGTAGCGGCATCCGGCTGGACGTGCCATTCGACCCGATCGAAGTGCACGATCTTCGGCCCGGCAGTGAAGCTGACATCACCATCCTCGCGTGGCTTGTACTGGTCGAAGCGTTCGTAGGCGAAGAACGCGCCCGGTACCCGCTCGTCGGCCTTGAAGCGGAAGGGACCGCTGCCGATGACTTCGGTGATTTGCTTGAAAGGGTCGGTCTCGGCGATGTGCTTCGGCATAATGGCGCACATGTTCGGGGAGGCGTGGCCAAGCGCGTCGGGCAGCAGCGGAAATGGCTGCTTTAGGCGAAACACGATCGTCTTGTCGCCCGGCGCGGATACCTCGTCGGTGCGTGCCATTAATGCCTGACCAAACAGGTCGCGCACGGCCCAGCGTTTGATGGAGGCGACGCAATCGGTTGCCAACACCTTCTCGCCGTTGTGGAACAGCAGTCCGTCCCGGAGCGTGAGCATCCAGGTCTTGCCGTCGTTCTCGACCACGTGGCCCTCGACCATCTGCGGCGTACACTTGAAGCCGAATTGTTGGCCTGTCTGCCCGTACAGGCTGTCGTAGACCATGTAGCCGTGAAAAAGCGTGATATAGCCTGTGGTCGCCAGGGGATCGAGGATCGCCAAGTCCGCAAACGGGGTGAATTTGAGAACTCGTTTACTCTGTGCCTGCGCAACCGAGGGCAGCGCGAGGCTTACGGCCGAGGCGGCGAGGAATGAACGTCTGTGCATTTTTGTATCCCCGCGTTCGTTATTCTCCGCGAGCACTTAAAGAAAATACCGCTGGCAAAATGGCTACGCAAGGCGGTCTGAACCGCTCGCGTCCTCGCACAAACAAGCACATCACCCTGAAAGGGGTGGGGCTAAGCCCGAACCAGCATGGTCTCGTGCGCGGCGAGCGAGCGGTGCAGCAGGTAGAGCGGGATGGCGAGGGCGGAGATGGCGGCGGCGGCGAGCAGGCCGCCCTCGGGCTCGCCCATATAGTCGGCCACGACGCCGCAGAGCGCGGGTGAGAAGGTGCCGCCGAGGTAATACAGGCTGTAGAAAATGCCCATGCCGACGGCGCGGTTCTCGGGCCGGGCGGAGAGGGTGCCGACGGCCATCAGGACTCCGGGCTGGATGCTGCCCAGGATGCCAACGAGGACG
>DASQVN010000875.1:0-6454 GCA_035640755.1 Rhodopila sp. | reverse complement strand
CAGGCCAAAGGACAAGACGAGGGTGATCCAACTGTAACTCGGCCCGTCACACGGCCAGCAGATCGTCGATCCCTCCCTCGCCGCTGGGAGAGGGGTGCCACCCTCTCCAGCGGTTCCTTTTTGCCCGACGGCACGAAACTTCATAAGACAAGCAGATCGCGGGAGCGCGGAACGCGCGGGAGCGTGAATCTGCTATACAAATCAATGGCTAGCGCGCTTTCGCCGTTTCCAGTGAACTTGAAAGCGCGCTAGCGCGCGACCGTTTGGGCCGGACACGTCAGAAAACGCGGATCACGCGCTCAAAGGTCAGATCGCGGGAACGCCTGCTCTCATACAGCACCCTCCGGAACCCATTGTGCACGAACGCCTCGGCTTGGCGCATGCCGATCGCGCCCAGAACGGTGCGCGAGGCAAAATTGTCCTCCCGCGCCACTGCAACGATCCGGTCCAGTCCCGCCTGATCATGCCCGAACCGCAGGGCCGCGGCTGCGGCCTCCCGCGCCAGGCCACGCCCCTGCGCCTCGTGCTCCAGCGCAAACCGCAGCGCGACGCCGCGGCCGTCCGCCCGCTGCTGCAGCGCCACGATCCCGACAAAGCGTCCGGCCTCCCTGATTGACCACACACCGAACCCCTGCCGGCCCCAGTCCGCCACATCCTGCGCCAGATCCGCGGCGGTCTGCGCCGCGTTGCGCACCCCGCCCACCATGATCGCGAACACACCCGGATCGGCCTTCAGCGCAATCAGTTCAGGCAGGTCGGTGCCGCTGACGGGCGTCAACACAAGCCGGCCGGTGCGCACGGTCCAGGCCGGGTTCATGACAGCCCGGCCGGCTTAGTAGTGTCCGGCTCAGTAGTGTCAGGAACGGTAGCCCGGATCGATCGTATCCAGCTGGCGAAGATACGCCGGCCATTCGGCCGACGCGCGCCCCTTGTCGTGCTTTTCGTATTGCACCGCCACATGCTCGCATACATGCGCCGGTATCTCCAGCAGTTCGGCGCCGGTCGCCTCCATCTGCAGCTGGATGCGGGCCGCACGCACGAACTCCTTCATCAGGGAAAACGCCTCGCGGGCCGTTTCGCCAACGGTCGTGACCCCGTGATGCCGCATCAGCAAGGCGCGGTTGTTCCCCAACGCAGCAACGATCCGGGCGCGCTCGTCGAAACTGTCGGTCAGCCCCTCGTAGTCATGGTAGCCAAGACGCCCGTAGAAGTGCATTGCATTCTGCGACACGGGCCGCAGGCCGTGCTTCAGCCCCGAAATCGCAATGGCCTCCTCCGGATGCACGTGGATCGAGCAGATCACGTCGGGCCGCCCCAGCATGATGCCGGAATGCAGCGTAAAGCCCGGCCGGTTCACCCCCGCCCGCTCATCGAGGTCGGCATCCATGCTGACCTCCACCAGGTTGGAGGCGGTCACCTCGGTATACAGCAGATCATGCCGCTTGATCAGAAAGTGCCGTGGATTGGACGGCACGCGCATGGCCGCATGATTGAAGATCACGTCCCCCCAGCCATGCAGCGCCAGCAGCCGGTAGACGGCCGCAAGATCACGGCGGGCGACATAGTCGGCATCGGCTTCCAGATGGGTCTCGGCGTCCATGGCACACTCCCTCCCAACCCGGAAGTTGTGTGGCCACCGGCCCGGTCGGGTCAACCCGGCGGCGGATCAAGAATTCCCGCCGTACGCGGACCTGTCCGTGCAACGCCCTGAATCGCCGTTTCGGCGTGGCTGGCTGGGAACGTCCGTATGCAACCCGCCTGGCATGCCGGACCGCCATTCCGCTTCCCGCTCCAACGGGATATGCTCGACCCATCGGGGAAGGACATCTCGCATGCAGATCAAGAAGGGCTACAAGCAACTCCTGGCCGAGGCCAACGCCCAGGTCGAGACATTGCCCATCGAAAAGGCTATCGGTCTGCACGGCAGCCCGGATGTCGTGTTCGTAGACCTGCGCGACCCGCGGGAGCTGGAGCGTGAAGGCCGCATGCCCGGCGCATTCTCCTGCCCGCGCGGCATGCTGGAGTTCTGGATCGATCCGGAAAGCCCCTATGCCAAGCCTGTCTTCGCTGAACCCAAGCGCTTCGTCTTCTTCTGCGCCGGCGGCTGGCGGTCGGCGCTGGCCGCGAAGACCGCCCAGGACATGGGCCTCGAGAATGTCGCCCATGTCGACGGCGGCTTCGGCGCCTGGAAAAAGGCCGGCGGTCCCACGGAGCCGCCGAAAGCCTGATCCTGCCGTTTATATCGTCACGCGCACCCCCAGCTCCACCACCCGGTCGCTGGGAATGCGGAAAAACTCGGTCGCCGGCACCGCGTTCCGCGCCATGACCAGGAACAGCACTCGCCGCCACCAGGGCAGCTTCGGTGCCATCCCCGGCACCAGCACCTCACGCCCCAGAAAATAGCTCGCCTGTGAGGCCCGCACCTTCAACTGATCGGTCAGATCCTCCAGCGCACGGGGGATGTTGGGGCTCTCCATGAATCCGTAGCGCAGGATCACCCGGTGAATGCCAGGCGCCAGCTCGGACACCTCGGCCCTGCGTGACGCCGAAACTTCGGGCACGTCGTCGTTCTCGACCGTGACGAAGATGACGTTCTCATGCAGCACCTTGTTGTGCTTCAGGTTGTGCAGCAAGGAGGTCGGTACATAATCGCGGTTGCCGGTCATGAACACCGCCAGCCCCGGCACACGGATGATGCGCGACTGTGGCAGCCGCGCCAGGAACGGCGCCAGCGGCATGCTGGATTGCTTCCACCGCGACAGCAGCACATCCCGCCCCTGCTTCCAGCTGGTCATCATCCCGGTCAGCGCGACACCCATCACCAGCGGCACCCAGCCGCCTTCCACCACCTTGATCGTGTTCGCACTGAAGAAGACGATATCGACCAGGAACAGCAGCCCGAACACGGTCCCGGCCGCCAGGCGCGACCAGTGGTACTGCCGCCGGTAAACCACCATCGCCAGCACCGCCGTGCACAGGAACGTGCCCGTCACCGCAATGCCGTAGGCGGAGGCCAGGCTGTCCGACGTCTTGAACGCCAGCACCAATAGGACCACGCCGACCGCCAGGGCCGTGTTGATCTGGGGCACGAATATCTGCCCCTCCTCCTGGGTGGAGGTGTGGCGCACCATCATGCGCGGCAGGAAGCCAAGCTGCATGCACTGCCGCGCCATCGAGAACGCACCCGAAATGACCGCCTGGCTGGCGATCACCGTCGCGACCGTGGCCAGCAGCACCATCGGCAGGCGGATCCACTCAGGCCCCAGCAAATAGAACGGATTCGCGATGGCCTTGGGATCGCCGATCATCAGCGCCCCCTGGCCGAAATAGTTCAGCACCAGGCAGGGCAGCACGAACGCAATCCAGGTGATGCGGATGGGGCGAGCACCGAAGTGACCCATGTCGGCGTAGAGCGCCTCGGCCCCGGTGACGCACAGCACGACGGCCCCCAGCACGAAGAACGCCATCCCCTTGTACTGAAGACAGAGTTCAACCGCGTAGCTGGGCGAGAGCGACAGCAGCACGAACGGGTGCTTCAGGATCTCGAGCAGCCCCAGCACGCCGATGACGCAGAACCAGACGACCATCACCGGCCCGAAAATCCGCCCGACACCGCCCGTCCCATGCTTCTGCACGGCAAACAGGCCGACGATGACCGCCACACAGATCGGCAGCACATAGAGCTTGAGCTGCGGCGCCGAAACCTCCAGCCCCTCCACCGCCGAGAGCACCGAGATCGCCGGCGTGATGACGCCGTCCCCGAAGAACAGGCAGGCACCGGCGATCCCGACCAGGGCGACCGCGGATTTCGTCTTCTCCCCGACCGAGACCCGCTGCGCCAGCGCCATCAGCGCCAGGATGCCGCCCTCGCCGCGGTTGTCGGCCCGCATCACCAGCAGGACGTACTTGATCGTGACAATGACGATCAGCGACCAGAAGATCAGCGAGAGCACGCCCATGATCTCGATTCGCGTTGTCGTCGAGGGATCAAACAGGTCCAGGCTGGCCTTGAACGCATACAGCGGACTGGTGCCGATATCGCCATAGACAACGCCCAGCACAGCCATCAGCGTGCCCAGACGCAGGGCCGAGGTGCCGCGCTTCGCACTCTCTATGTCGTGGCTCAATCAGGTAACCTCACGGTGCACAGAACGGGCGACGTATGTCGCAGGCGCGGTAACAACACGGCGACCCTTACAGTGGCATCTGCCGGACGGCAAGCAACCCGTTTGCCCGCAACGCTAAAGGTAGGGCAGCCTCAGCGCCCGGCACGTGGCGGAAAGTGCGTGACGAATTCAGCCCATTCCCGGCGATTCAGGCCGCTTGTCTCCTGCATGACCGCCTCACCTGCCAGCATTCGTTGCATGACAGCAACCATCTGTGCCGAAAGCGTCACCGCCCCCAGCCGGTAGTCGCGGAACGCCTGCGTGGCGACCGGCACCCAGGCCTCGGTAATGCCGAGCATCGCGTCGGCGTAGACCCGGATTTCATGCTGGGCGTGCGGGTCAGCGCGCAGCGACAGAAAATGGAACAGGTTGTGCAGGTCCGTCTTCCAATACCATTGCGTATAGGTGTTCAGCGTCAGGTTCATCCGCGCCAGCTCGCGCGCCAGCCCCTGGCGCGACGGGTCGGCATCGGCCCCCTCATTCAGCATTTCGGCATAATGCGCGTAGCAGCGTTCGGCATCCCCACGCAGGATGTCCAGCACCCGCGCGGCTTCCGCGCCCTCCAGCACCGCGCCGCGTCCCTGGCGGTTGACTGCGGACTGTGCCGCAAGATGCTCCGGTGCCGGAATATAGAACTCCTGGTCCAGAATCGAATACCGCGCCGAGTATTCGTTCACGTTCGCTGTCCTGTGCCGGATCCACTGTCGCGCGACGAAGATCGGCAGCTTGATGTGGAACTTGATCTCGCACATCTCGAACGGCGTCGAGTGCCGGTGCCGCATCAGATAGCGGATCAGCCCCGCGTCCTCCTGCACCCGCTTCGTCCCACGGCCGTAGGAGACGCGGGCCGCCTGCACGATGGCCGAGTCGTCGCCCATGTAGTCGATGACGCGGACAAACCCGTGATCCAGCACCGGAACGGCCTGGAACAGTAGCGCCTCCACCGCCGGGACGGTGGGGCGCAAGGTTGTTGCGCTGTGCGCGCGGGCCTCCGCGATCTGGTGATCCCGGTCCTGGTGCGACTCGTCCGGCACGATCGGCTCTCCTTTCGAAGCGGCCGCGACAATATCCGACGCCGCCCGCCGTCCGAAGACATTTCGCCCTGCCAGCAAATCACCCTATGGCAAATCACCCTTTGCAAGCCCCCCGTTTGGCCTATCATGCCGCATTGCGAAATGGAGGCGCGCATGCCGGCTGCCCCAGGGAGGCAGGCCCAACCGAGACAGGCCCAAATGCAACACCCGGTGCCGCCACAGCGCCAGCTGCATGGCTCCATCCAGGGCTACGATCCTGGCCTGTTCTTCTGCGAGATGATGCGCCCCGGCCAGCCGCCACACCCGACGCTGGCGCTGCTGATGACGCGCCTCGCGGCCCTGCCGATCGGCTCTCTGCGTCAGCGCGCCGCCGACGCCGAACGCGACCTGCTGGAACGCGGTATCACCTTCACGGTGTACTCGGATGCCACCACGATCGACCGCATTCTTCCCTTTGACCTCATCCCCCGCGTCATCACCCCCGACGAATGGCGCCAGATCGAAACCGGTGTCATCCAGCGCGTCCGCGCGCTGAACCTGTTCCTGCACGACATCTATCACGACCGGAAGATCCTCGCCGACGGCATCATCCCGGCCGAGCTGGTGTTGAAGAATCAGGGCTACTGCAAGGCCATGGTCGGCTTCGACGTCCCCCTCGGCACCTACGTGCATATCTGCGGCACCGACATCGTCCGCGACGAAGCCGGCGCCTTTCGCGTGCTGGAGGACAATGCCCGCACCCCCTCGGGCGTCGCCTACGTCGTCGAGAACCGGCACATGTCGCTGCGGGTCCTGTCCGACCTGATGGCTGGCCTGAAAGTCCGCGGCGTTGATGAATACGGCCTGCGCCTGCACAACGCGATGGCCGAGATCGCGCCCGCCGGCCTCTCCGACCCGCAGGTCGTCGTCCTCTCCCCCGGCATCTTCAACTCGGCCTATTTCGAGCATGTGTTCCTCGCCCGCGAGATGGGCGTCCCGCTGGTCGAGGGCCGCGACCTGATGGTGGAGAACGGCAAGGTCTGGATGCGCACCACAGGCGGCCTCGCCGCCGTGCATGCTATCTACCGCCGCATCGGCGACGACTTCCTCGACCCCCAGGTGTTCCACCCCGACAGCCTACTGGGCGTCCCCGGCCTGATCGAGGCCTGGCGCAAGGGCACCGTCGCCATCGCCAACGCGGTGGGCACCGGCGTCGCCGATGACAAGGCGATCTACGCCTACATGCCGCGGATCATCCGCTACTACCTGTCCGAG
>DASQVN010000874.1:0-2045 GCA_035640755.1 Rhodopila sp. | reverse complement strand
GCGACCGGCGGGTCTTCCGGCTGGACGACGCGCCGCCACGCAGCCAGGCCGACATTGCCCGGATCGCCGCTGCGGTCTGGCTGACGCCACAGATGGACCGGCTGTTCCAGGAAGGGGCGTCCGGCCGACGGCGGTTCCTCGACCGGCTGGTCTGGGCGCTGGAGCCCACCCACGCGCGGGAGATCGCGGCGCATGACACGGCAGTGGCCAGCCGCAACCGATTGCTGGCGGAGGGGGGCGCGGACCGCTCCTGGCTGGCAGGGCTGGAAGACTCGATCGCGCGGCACGCGGTGGCCGCCACGGCGTCACGGCTGACGCTGGTCGAGCGGCTGAACGGGGTCGAAGCCGGCATCATGGGTGCATTTCCGCCGGCGCACATCGCGTTGTTGTGCCCAATCGCCGATCGGCTTGCGACGGAGCCGGCCCTGGCGGTGGAAGACTGGCTGCGGGCTGAGCTGGCAGCAGCGCGGGGCAGGGATGCGGCCTCGGGCGGCACCGGCCTAGGGGCGCATCGAACGGACATGGTGCTGACCGACCTTGAAAGCGAGACTCCGGCGGCGCTGGCCAGCACAGGGCAGCAGAAGGCGCTGATGATCGGCGTGATCCTGGCGCATGCGGCGCTGATTACCCAGGCGCGTGGGTTCGCCCCCTTACTACTGCTGGACGAACCGGCGGTTCACCTGGACGTGAGCCGGCGCAATGCGCTATGGGAGGTGCTCATGACGCTTCCCGCGCAGACCATCCTGACCGGCACTGACGGCGACATCTTCCTGCCCCTGTCGGGCGAGGCCGAGGGGCTTGTGACAGGCGGCGGAATCCTGCGTCCGGATCGCCGATTTCTTTGCGCAGGAGCGGACGCTGCCCCTGTCACTGAGGCCCGCTAGCTGCTATTTATCTAAAGTACCAATCCAACAGCTTGGAGTGCTCCACCGGCATGTCCGACACCGCCGCGCCGCCCCCCGATTCTGACCCGTCCACCCCCGATTCCTACGATGCGGCGTCCATTTCCGTTCTGAAGGGGCTCGATGCGGTTCGCCGCCGGCCCGGGATGTATATCGGCGACACGGATGACGGCTCCGGCCTGCACCACATGGCGTTTGAGATCATCGACAACGCGGTGGACGAGGTCCAGGCGGGCTTTGCCACGCAGGTCGAATTGACGCTGAACGGCGACGGCAGCGTTACCGTGCGTGATGACGGGCGGGGCATTCCGACGGATATCCACGCCGAGGAAGGCGTCTCGGCGGCCGAGGTGGTACTGACCCGGTTGCACGCTGGGGGAAAGTTCAACCAAAACAGCTACAAGGTCTCCGGTGGCCTGCACGGAGTCGGCGCAGCGGTCGTAAACGCGCTATCCGAATGGATGGAGGTGCGCATCTGGCGCCAGGGGCAGGAGCATTTCATCCGCTTCCGCAACGGCGACGCCGAGGCGCCGCTGGCTGTCGTCGGGCCGGCGGACCGCGATAGTGGCACGGAAGTGACGTTCAAGCCGAGTCCGGCGACGTTCACCAAGACCGAGTTCGATTATGCGCTGCTGGAGCGGCGGCTACGGGAGCTGGCGTTTCTGAACTCGGGGATGAAGGTCATCCTGCGGGATGAGCGGCATGCGCCGGCGGTCGAGAACGTGCTGCACTATGAGGGCGGGCTGGTGGCCTTCGTGGAATACCTGGACCGCGCCAAGAACGCGGTGTTCACGCCGCCGATCAGCCTGCGGCAGATGGACGACCAGCAGGGCATAAGGGTGGAGTTCGCGCTGGCGTGGAACGACAGCTTCCATGAAACGATGCTCTGCTTCACCAACAACATCCCGCAGCGGGACGGCGGCACGCACCTGGCCGGGTTCCGCCAGGCGTTGACCCGCGTGGTGACGAAATACGCTGAGGGGATGGGCAAGAAGGAGCAGCTTCAGCTCGTCGGTGAGGACATGCGGGAAGGCATGACCGCCGTGCTGTCGGTGAAGGTGCCGGACCCGAAGTTCAGCTCTCAGACCAAGGACAAGCTGGTGTCGTCCGAGGTGCAGCCGGTGGTGCAGGCGGCGGTGGCCG
>DASQVN010000873.1:0-4666 GCA_035640755.1 Rhodopila sp. | reverse complement strand
CCGGAGCCGGGCTGCTGGTCGGCTCCGCCATCGGCGCCAACAACGCGCACGCCTCGGCCGCGCAGCTGCAGCAGCGCTACGACATGGCCTACGCGCAGTGCATGACCGCCAGCGGCAATCAGCTGCAGGCGTTCTCGACTGCCGGATCCTACTATGCGCCCTACTACGGGGATTATGGGTACCCCTACGGCTACCCGGCCTATTACGGCTTCGCGCCAAGCGTGAGCCTGGGCTTCTTCGGCAGGTTCGACCGCGACTTCCACCGCCCCTTCTTCCACGATGGCTTCGTCCACCGTGGCTTCTTCCACGGTGGCTTCGGTCATGGCTTCGGCAGGCGGTGATTCTTCGATGGGAGGCGGCGGCCGGCGCCGACGGGCCACGTCCCCGGTGGTGCAGCGGCCGCGCCGGCGCCCGGCCGTCCTTGCGGATGCGGGCGCCGGCGCAACGGGCCAAGCGGCGCCGAGGATCAGGGCGCCCGGGCAGAGGCCCGCGACGATCCCGGCATGGGCCGCCCGGGAGCGAGGGACATCACCGGCCATGCGGCCCCTCGTCGCGGCGACGGCGCCGGGGCCACCGCCGGACAGGAGGAGGGCGTCGCAGGCGGGACCGACGAGAGCGCGAGCGCCCCCGGCAGCAAATCCATGCTGCGCGCAATCACACGGGGCGCCATGACCAGGATGGGGCAAGGAAATACTGCGGCCCGAACAGCGTGAATCCAGGAGCAGGTCAGGACCGATGTGGTCCGGACAATCACACCTACAGGAGTATTACCAGGTGAGCGCAACAATTTCGGACTACGCTGGCGATATCGACTTTATGCGGCAGCGCATGGTCGAACATCCGGTATTTACAGCGATCCGCGATATCCAATCCTTGCGGACCTTCATGGAGGCGCACGTCTTTGCGGTTTGGGATTTCATGTCGCTTGCCAAGCGACTGCAGCGCGACCTCACATGTGTTGAGGTCCCTTGGCTGCCACCGCGAGACCGTCACGCCGCGCAACTGATCAATCAGATCGTGCTGGGTGAAGAAACCGATGTTGGCCCCAGCGGAGAACCGGTTAGTCATCTCGAGCTTTACCTTGGAGCCATGCGGGAGGTCGGAGCCAATACGGCAAGATTCGAGCATTTCCAGACCGCCCTCGAATACCGCGCCACCCTCACAGAGGCGTTCGACCACGCCGCAGTGCCGCCGTTCATCCGTGAGTTCACTGGCCGCACGCTGCAGGTCGCCAGCAGCGCCCCTCTGCTCGCGGTTATGGCCGACTTCTTTTATGGCCGGGAGGATGTCATCCCGCGCATGTTCAGCAACTTGCTGGAAAAGTGGCGCATTGGCGCCGACCAGGCCCCGACCTTCATATACTATCTGAAACGGCACATCGAGGTGGACAGTGACCAGCACGGTCCGGCCGCAAAGGCCATTCTCGCCGCCGCGACCGCCGATGATCCGCTACGCGAGAGGCAGGTCCTGAGTGCGGTGTGCCAGAGCATCGAAGCGCGCATCAAGTTGTGGGACGGGCTTTTGGCATCCCTCTCAACGACCGGCAGCAAGCCGGTCCAGGAGCGCCTCAGGAAACCCCTCTCGTAACCGGGGCAGATTGCCGGGCGCGATGACACGGCTGGAGCAGATCGCCGCAGGGCGGCATCGCCCGGAGGCGTGAATCTGCTCTGCAAACGACGAGATGGAGCATTTTCCGTGAACGCATGTGAACGGAAAATGCTCCAGGCGGTGGCGGCGGCCTGAGAAACAAGGGGCACAGTCAAGTTGTCGTATCCTGGTTGTGCCCGTGGGCGCGAGGCCGTCAGCGCGGGACATGATCTTGCTGCCCGCCGTCCGGGGTCGGCCGGAACGCCTGCAGTTCCCTTGATGCTGCCTGAGGGGAATGCCGGGTTGCCCTTGCCGTGCATCGCGGGGCAACCCGGCCAAGCCCGTCCCGGCGATGACGTCGTGGCGGCCGGCGGCCCCTTCGGCCCCAGCGGCACAGGCAAGATTGATGGCAATCACAGAGGAGAATAGTGATGGATCGTCGCGCCTTCATCGGTGCTTTTGCTGCCGCTGGCGCAGCAAGCGCAATCCTTCCTCGCGCCGCCGCCGCACAGGGCGCGCCGAAGGCCCGCAACGTGGTCCTCCTCCACGGGCTGTTTGCTGACGGGTCGTCCTGGTCCGAAGTCATCGCACGGCTCCAAGCGGCGGGGATCAACGCCACCTCTGTGCAAAATCCGCTGACGACACTGGAAGAGAGCGTGGCAATGGCGCAGCGTGCCCTTGCACAGCAGGATGGTCCGACCGTGCTGGTGGGGCATTCCTTTTCCGGCATGATCGTCACGGAGGCCGGAATGGATCCCAAGGTGACGGCACTCGTCTATGTCGCCGCGCGGGCTCCCGACGCTGGTGAGGACTACGCAGCGCTGGCGAGTCGCTTCCCGACACCACCGGCCTCCGCAGGCATCGTCTGGTCTGGCGATTACGGGCAACTCAGCGAGGCCGCCTTCCTGCGAGATTTCGCCGGTGACCTGCCGCCAGCGAAGGCGCGCGTGCTGTATGCCGTGCAAGACCCGTTCGAACGTCGGTTGCTGGCGGGCAGGACGACGCATGCGGCCTGGCGGTCGAAGCCGAGCTGGTACGCCGTGTCCACGGAAGACCGGACAATTGATCCTGATCTGGAACGGTTTATGGCGAAGCGGATGGGCGCCAAGACGATCGAGGTGAAGGCCAGCCATCTCTCGCTGATAAGCCAGCCGGACACGATCACGGCGCTGATCTTGGATGCGGCCGGACAGCTACGGGTCTCAGACCGGACGCCGTATTAGTTTCTCCCACACAAGCGCCGAGGAAGGTTAGCCCACCTATCCCAAGCGACCCACACTGCCGCCACTGGGTCACGAAGTCGGCACTGGCTACACATGAAATCAGATAGGCGTTTGGCCGAAATTGGACTGTAGCGTCAAGGGGGATATTTGAACTGACATCAAGTGCAGCGCTACGTCAAAGTTGTTTGTGGAGAACGGGAAATGAGCAGAGAAGACTTTAACAGAAGCCTGGTCAACGGCTTGGCAGACGCCCTCAACGATCGCGATTTCGCACGCGCGAGGAGCTACCTGGCGGATGATCTGCATTTTGTCGGAGTCTTCGGAGCGCCAATCGAAGGAGCGAATCCCTACATCGACGCCATGAGGCGCCTTGGCGCCCGGCAAACGGTATTGAGATGTCTTGTGGAATACGATGAGGTGGCTTGCTTTTACGAGCTTTCATTGCCGGCGCGGCCAGATGTCAGTCTCTTCGGCAGTGGGTGGTTCGCGATTGAAAACGACCGAATAAAGTCGATTCGCGTCGTCTTCGATCCAACACCGCTCGGTAAAGCCTGACATAGCTGTCTCGACCGAGCGCCGCGAAGCATGTTGCTTTGCGGCGCTCGCTCGAACGGAGTCTCCTGAAGTTGAATTGGCGGCCAGCTACAACTGCAACCTCGTTTTCAGACATTGAAACTCTGTCGCGACGCAGGTGTCGCAAGGTTCGGCAATGCTCTGTCGCACCGACGGTGGGGAACCGCTGGACTGCAGCGCCGTGCCGCACAGAGGGAGATCGGAGAAGCCATGAGCGAGCATTGTCACCCCGCAATGCCGGAGCTACTCGAGATGCGCGACAGCATCGATAACATCGACGCAGCGATCATTCATATGCTTGCTGAGCGGTTTCGCTGTACCCAGAAAATTGGGCGTTTGAAAGCGGAGTACCGCCTGCCGCCGTCAGACCCGGGCCGGGAGGCGCGCCAGGTGACCCGCCTGCGCCGTCTGGCGGAAGAGGCGAAGCTGGACCCGGATTTCGCGGCGAAATTCTTGAACTTTGTTATCGAGGAGGTGCTTCACCAGCATAACGCAGCACGCGCCGAAGTTGGTTCGATCGGGAGAACCTGATGCGCGCACGAGTCATGCGCCGCGGCGGTTGTCCTCTCCTCTTGGCCCGGGACGGCGGCTTGGGCCGCCGCAGTCCTTCCAGCCCCGGCCGCGAGGCTCTACCGCATCGACCAGAGCTAAGGGCCCGTGGAGTTCCCGGTCGGCGCGCTCGGCAGGTTCGCCGTCCAGGGACGTTTCCCACGCTTCGGGGGCGAACTCCTGCTGCAGCTGGACCAGCCGGAGCGCTCCCACATCGACGTCGCGATCGACGCCGGCAGCGTCGGGATGCCGCAGCAGGACCAGGCGGACCTACTACGCTCGGACGCCTACTTCGACACCGCCCACCACCCGACGGAGCGCTTTACCAGCACCGCGCCAGCCGCTCAGCGTGGCCGCGGTCACCCCGAGCGAACGCGCGACCGTCTCCAGGTCGTCGCCCCGCAGCGGCCCTCAGCCAACCGTGGAGCAGAGGAAACCTGCCGTCTGGCGCTTCCGAAAGCGTCCGGCGACGGCCAGCGGCGTCGGGGATAGCGCTGCAATCGGCGCGGGCGAAGAAGCCCTCCTTGGCGGGCACAATGCTGCCATTCCGCGGAGCTCGGCCCGATCTCGGTTAACCGCGGCCTCCGTGGCCTCCGCCTCCATGGCCGCCTCCGGCTCCGTGGAATCCAAGTCCGGCATGCCCCGCAAAGCCGTGGCCGAAGCCCCTTTCGCCCCGGTCATCCCGGAATCCGTGCCCGTCATGCTCCGCAAAACGGTGGTCGAAGTCCCTGTCA
>DASQVN010000872.1:0-2682 GCA_035640755.1 Rhodopila sp. | reverse complement strand
ATCCAGGGCAGCCACGCGATGCATGACGGGTTCGTGGTGATCCACTGGCGCGCGCTGGGGATCGGTGACGGAATGATCGGCGTGCTGTGGAGCGAGTCGGTGGCGGCCGAGGTGGTGGTGTTCCTGCTGATCGGGCCATGGCTTCTGAACCGACTGGGGCCAGGCGGCGCGTCGGTGCTGGCGGCAGCGGGCGGGATTGTGCGCTGGGGCGTGCTGGCGGACAGCGGCTCGGCGGCCGGGGCGGCGCTGGTCGAGCCGCTGCATGGGCTGACGTTCGCCCTGCAGCATCTGGCCTGCATGCGGCTGATCGGCGCGGTGGTTCCGGCCGGGCTGGCGGCGACGTCGCAGGCATTCTACGGGACGTTCGTGGTGGGGGTGACGACCACGGCGATGATGCTGGGGGCGGGCGTGCTGTACGCGCGGCTCGGCGCCGCGGGGTTCTGGGTGATGGCGGGGTTCTGTGCGCTGGCGGTGCCGGTGGCGGCGCGGCTGCGCCATGTCGGGTAGGGTGGGGCGGTGTGAACTGGGTCACAGCGCCGAGGCGCTGGGCTGGCAGACTGCGTTACGCGAGATGAGCGGCAGAGGCGATGCAAGTCATGAGCGCGGGGCGCAAATGTTGAACGCGACTTTTACTGCAAGCGCGGGCGGCGATCTTTCCGGATTGCAGTGGGCTGAGTGGCTGCGGGCGACGGATGCCGGAGGCGCCTGGCGCGTACGCGGCGAAGTGTGGGCGGGACGAAATGAAGCGCGACGGAGGCGGCGCAGTGCGCTGTTTGGTGAGGGGAAATATTATCAAGTCGATTTGTGTTTTCGTTCCCTCAAATTCCGTTGATATCACGTTTTGCTGCTGAACAGTCCACCGTGTCTGGTCTAAGAACATGAACGGCTGGTCATGGCCAGTATAGCGCAAGAGGGTGGGTTCCGGATGCCATTTGATCGTGCCGCCCTTCTGGAGCCGCTGTCCATGGCCGACCCGTGCGGGCCGGCCTTGAGTGAGCACCCGCTGTATGACGAATTCCGAGCATTTGCGAATGCGGCACAGCGGCCGGACTGGGCGAGGCACTTGGACCGGGCGGTGCGGCTGGCGCAGCAGTGCCGTGACCTGCGGGCCTGGGTGTGGCTGACACGGTCGTCGCTGTGCGCCGAGGGGGTTCATGGGCTGGCGGCGGGGCTGCAGCTGATCGCGGAGGGGCTGGAGCGCTACTGGGACGTGCTGCCGCCGCAGCATGCGAACGAGAATGATCCGGCCGAGCGGTTCATGATGCGGCTGTCGACGCTGACGCAGCTAGGGGCGACGCATTATGCCTGCAACCTGGATGATCTGCGGCGTTTCGGGCGAAACTATACCGACCTGCAGGCTGACCTGACGGACGCCATCGCGCGCGCCGTGCCGGACCATGCCACGCGGACGGCGGCGCAGGCGGCGCGGGATGCGACTTCGCGAATTTGCCAGGCATTTTCGCGGGGGTTTGGACCTGAGCGGGACCCGCTGGTCAACTTTGATACGATCCAGGTACGGCTGGATCCGCTGGTTGCGAACGCAATGGACGAGCCGGTGGCGGAGGCTGCGGCTGAGCCGGTGCAGGTGGTGCGGCAAGCAATGGGACCGATCGTATCCCGCAATGACGTGGTGCGGGCGCTGGAGCTTGTGCTGGGGTATTACGAGGCGCACGAGCCTTCGAGCCCGGTGCCGCTGCTGATTGCGCGGGCGAAACGGCTGGTTTCACTGAGCTTCATGGATGCGCTGAAGGAACTCGCCCCTGGCGGGCTGAAGGAACTGCAGGTGATCGCCGGTCAGGGGGACGACCGGAAATAGAGCCATTCGGGGGAGAAGCAGATGCCACAGGAACAGGGCCAGAAGTTCATCCAGCGCAACCGCGCGCCGCGGGTGCAGATCGAGTACGACCTCGAAACATACGGCGCGGAGAAGAAGATCGAGCTGCCGTTCATCGCCGGGGTGATGGCCGACCTGGCGGGCAAGCCGGAGCAGCCGCTGCCGCCGGTGGCGGAGCGCAAGTTCCTGGAGATCGATGTCGACAACTTCAATGACCGGCTGAAGGCGCTGCGGCCACGGGTGGCCTTCACCGTGCCCAACACCCTGACCGGGGAGGGCAACATGGCGGTCGACATCACGTTTGAGAGCCTCGATGATTTCGCGCCGGACGCGATCGCCCGCAGGGTCGAACCGCTGCGCAAACTGTTGGAGGCGCGGGAGCGGCTGTCGCACCTGCTGAGCTACATGGACGGCAAAGACAGCGCGGAACAACTGATCACCCGGCTGCTGAACGACCGCGGCCTGCAGGAAGCGCTGGCCGGCCAGCGCACCGAGAAGAACGACGCTGCGAACTGAAGCGCCGGCCCGAGGGGGAAAGATAGATGTCGGATCGCCAGACACTCGACCAGGTTCACGACAAGCCGGCCGAGGCCGTGTCGCAGGACGATTTCTCGCAACTGCTGAAGGGCGCATTCCGCCCGCGCGATCATGAGCATGAGGAGCAGATCCGCAGCGCGGTGGACATCCTGGTCGAGCAGGCGCTGGGCGGCACGACGCTGGTTTCCAACGATGCGATCCGGACTATCCAGGGGATGATCGCGGCGATCGATCGGAAGCTGACGGAGCAGGTCAACCTGATCCTGCATCATGAGGATTACCAGCAACTGGAATCGGCATGGCGCGGACTG
>DASQVN010000871.1:0-5717 GCA_035640755.1 Rhodopila sp. | reverse complement strand
GACTCGCGTCCCGCCAAGGGCCGCGCCCATTGCGGCGTAACGATAAAGCCGGGGCGGTTCCATACCGTGCCGCCAACCAGGCCCAGGCAGGCGCCATCTGCCGCGTCCACCGCCAGCATCACATGCGCCCAAAGCCCATGCGCCGTGCCGTCGTTCAACGGACCCAGGCCACCGCGGCGGGTTTGCGACGACGCAACCCCACGCCGGCGACGCGGCGCCGTCTGCACCTCCTCGCGTGTCGCAAAACTGAGGGCGGTGGTGTCCTGGATCGCCAGCACATGCCGTCCCGCTACCGCGTTCGCGGTGGTCTCGCTCCAGCTCTCGATGATCCGCGCTGGGCTCACCTTGGGACTGGCAAAGAAGCGGCCCGCTCGCAACTCTCCGTCACGGTCCCGGCCCAAACGCCGCAGGCAGACCGTCTGGTGGCGCACCATCGCTTCAAACAATGCAGCCCCCCGTTGTCGAGGCGTGCATCACCGAAGTGTCCCAGCGAGCCTTCCATCGCAGCGGCTCCTTTCGCTCTCAGGTCCGTTCGCTCTCAGGAACGCAAACGCCCAAAGCAAAGTGCCGCCGCATCAGCCAAACGCTGGTGTCGAGGATCCCGGCACGGAACAAGATGTGAGCATACTTTAGGCGCAAGCGCCGCTCGGTATCAGATCCCCGAGGCACCCGATTCCGATGGAACATGCGGCCCCGGTCCGCCAGCCATCCCAGGCCGCGGCCACGGCGTGCCTTCCAGCAGCCGTCTGCCGCCCCGAAAAGCCGGTCTGCCCAGCCCACGCACTGATCCCACGCGATCTTCGCAATGATGCCCACCGCGATCGCCGCCCCGACCTGCACCGGCCACCACGCCGGCACGCCGAGATCGGGCAGCAACCGCGTCATGACCGTGTAATTGACGATGTAGATGAACAGCGTCGCCGAGGCGATGCTCACCAGCGGGGATTGCAGGAAGCGCGGCACCTGCACACGCTCCAGCCAGATCAGTGCCACCACTGACGCAAAGAACAACGCGTCGGTTTCGCTGAACCAAAGCGCCGTACGGGGCAGCCCCGAATACGCCCCGGCCGCAATGCATCCAAGCAGCCCGGTCACCAGGACCTTCCGCACTTTCGTGTTCGCCTGCGTCAGAAGCACGCCAAGCGCCAGCAGCCAGAACCATTTGAACGGCGCCACGCCGGTCTTGGCGATATCCCCGTCCCACCAGCCGGTCGACACCTGCGCGAGAGCCATGCCAAGGCCGGCGAGGGACCAGAGCAGATCGGTCCAGAATGACGCCCCGTGCCTCTCTGCTCGGCCGGACCGACGGCCACGCAGCCGGAAGGCAAGCAGGGCGATCATCGCCAGCAGCAGCGTGTTCGACGCCAGTACGTCGAGAAACCAGAACGTATAGTGCGGCGCCTTCGGATTCTTGAACAACGTGCCGAGCAGGAGCAGATCCGGTATCCAGATCTGGTGGAAGGCAACGCCGCGGATCGCCTCCCACAATCCCGCCGGGATGCCGAACCGGGCGATGAAGTGCAGCGTCGGGCGCAAGCGGCCGGTATCACGAATCCCCGGCCGCAGGAACTTGCTGAAATTCATCCCGGAGATCACGAACAGCGTCGACGTCGCCGAAAGGAACGCAAAGCTCCCGGTATGGCTGAGTGTCACGACGAAGATGGCAAGGGCGCGGAACACGACGGTCGCGTCCAGCCGTGTCCACCATGAACGGGCGGCGCCGTCATCCCGCGTGCGCCGCAGTCGCGCCAGCTCCGCCAGCGACATCCGCTCCCAGCCCGCCGGCACCCAGCCCAGCTGATCCTCGATCAGCATCGAGACACGGATATAGGACAGCGAGTCGCCCCCCAGATCGACAAAGGAGCTGTCGAGATCGACGATTCTCCGGCCAAGCGCCTCCTCGAAGCCGGCGACGATGCGCCGGGTCCCGTCATCCAACGCCGCGGCGGAGATGGGGGCCGATGAACCCGCGTCCTGCGGATCGAGATCCATTGCCCCGATCGACTTGCGGTCGAGCTTGCCGTTGGGCAGATAGGGCAGCGCGTCCAGCACGACGACGCGGGCTGGCACCATCGCCTCGGGCAGTCTCTGCCGCAGGAAGTCGCACAGCCCACGGCCGAAACCGGCCCGTGCCTCCGGCGCGATCATGATCTCGGGAACGACCAGCCCGACCAGCGCCTTCTCGGCATTGGCGCCGGCGCGCGTGGTGATCGCCGCATCGCGGATGCCAGGGTATTTCAGGAGATGCGCCTCGATCTCGTTCGGCTCGATGCGGATGCCACGGATCTTGATCTGCGCGTCGATCCGCCCGAAAATCTCGATCTTGCCGTCCGATCGGTACCGTCCCAGGTCCCCCGTGTAGTAAAGCAGGTCGTCCGGATCGTCCCGGAACGGGTTCCGCACGAACACCTGGCGCGTCAGTTCATCGTTTCCGATGTAACCTTTTGAGCGGTACGGCGTGCGGATCGCGATCTCGCCGATTTCCCACAGGCCGCACAGGACACGCCGGTCACGCACAATGACGACGTCCGTGCCCGGCTGGGGATTGCCGACCGGCTGCACCCCCGGCTCGATCCTGTCGATGCGGTTGGCAAGCTTCGCCAGCGTGGTCTCGGTCGGCCCATACAGGTTGACGATCCGTGTCTCCGGTCCCGCGGCGGCGGCAAACCGCCGGAGCAGCGTGTCGGTCAGCGGCTCCCCCGCAAAGAAGATATAGCGCAGAGAGCGGAACGGGCCGCTCCCGGTATCGGCCAGCAGCCACGCCTTCATCAGCGACGGCACGCAATGCATCGCCGTGATGCGGCGCTCCGCGATCCACGCCAGCATGCGCCGCGCATCGAACAGCATCTCGCGCCGGGGGATATGCACGCACGCGCCGCTGGTCAGCGGAAACAGGATATCGCGCAGCACCACGTCGAACGACAGCGCGGTCAGCTGGGCGGTATGGTCCCCCCGCCCGATCTGGAAATTCCCGCGTTGCCACGCCAGAAAATGCGCGAGGCCGAGATGCGTGCCGAGAACCCCCTTCGGCACGCCGGTGCTGCCGCTGGTGAAGAAGATGTAGGCACTGGCATCGATCGGCAGCGCCGGCATCGGCGGTGCCACCGCCTCCAGCGCATCCAGCTCGTCCCGTCCTGGCCAGTCGGTGATGACGATGCCGCCCGCCGCGGCTGCATCCCGGTCGCCCTCGGCCCGCACCAGCACGCGCAGCCGCGCCCGGCTCAGCTCGGCGATCATCGCCCGGCGATCGTCCGGCAGCGCCCGGTCGAGCGTCACGACGACCCCGCCCGCTGCCAGCACCGCGAGCATCCCGGCGAGCACGCCGAAGCTGCTGACGCCGTCGATTGCCACGGTATCCCCAACCACCAGCCCCGCCGCCACCAGCCGATTGGCAAGATGGCTCACGGCACGGCTCAGCTCGGCGTACGTATAAGACCTCGTATCATTGGCAATCGCCGGATCATCCGCATTCTCTGCGGCGATACGGAAGAACGTCGCCGGCACGAACGCATGGGCGGAGATCGGGATGTCCCGCACCAGGTCCGGCATCAACCCGCGCGCGGCCGGCGTCAGCAGCGCCAGCTCCGCACAGCGCGTCTCCGGCGCGGCCGCCAGGCGGTCCAGGATAAGGCCAATCTTTTCAAGAAAGTCACGAGCCGACAGCGGTGAAAGCCGGGCCGCATCGAAATCAAGGGACAGGTGCAGATCCGCGCCATCACACACGAAGCTGAGTACAGTGCCAGGCCCGTCGCCATCCCCCGCCTGCGCCCGGATCGCCAGGTCGATCTCAGCGCCGCTGATCTCGGCGGCCCCGGCCCCGGCGCCAGTCCGTGTCGTCCTCAAGGCGGCGGAAAGCGTCGCATCGGCAGCGAACCGGGCCGCCACCGGCAGCTCCGCCACGCCCCCGTCGTTCACCACCAGGCGGGACTGCACGGCGTCCTGCTGCAGCATCCGCGCGAATACGAACAGCGCGGCAAAGGCGACGATCTCGACCACCGGCCGGCCTGTCGCGCCATGCGCACAGGAAGGGAGAACCACGGAAACCGTGGCCCGCTCAGAGGGTAAATCGACAATGGAACGGTCAGCCGGAAAGCCGACCCGGGAGGGTGCGCTCATGTGCGTCTTCGTGTTCTTGCAGGCGGGTGGACATCGCGACCATCCTAGATCGGATGCCGTCATTTCATAGTAACATTACAGGTATTGTGGTCGGTTCTGGCGCGACTACAGATGTCTGCCAAGTCACATCCGAATACTTCTGTATTCCCGGCACCCTCGACTTGATCGCTACCAGCCGGGCCGCATCAACGCGCGTCACCCGCCACACCCATGACAATGCCCGCCCTGTCCCCGACGCATCGTTGCGCACGCCGCTTCGTTGTCCCCAACGCATCGTCGCCCCCGATGCATCGTTGTCCCCGGCGCATCGTGGCCTGCCAGTCGAAACCATCACGCACGCCACATGCGGGACATCACCTCGCACCGCGCACTCACCCTCATGCCAGCGCCCGCCCTGCCGTCCCGCCTCCATGGCCTCCATCGGCCACGCCGCGACCTCACCACCATCGGCGGGCTCGACGCAGGATCCATGCGTCACCCGCCGTGCGGGCGGAGGTCCGCGATGCGCATCAAGTTCCCAAATTGTTCTTGACTAAATTCCTAGGACCCGCTAAAGCAGCCACCGCCTCACAATCGATGCGGACACGCCCCCATGCAGCTGATGAACCAGCCGACGAGCCAGCCCATCACCGCTTTCGTCCTCGACCGCATCCTCGCCTTCCTCGCCCCGCTCGTCCTCGAAGCCGCCCGCAGGCAACCTCCAGGCCTATGCCGCGCGCAACGAGCAGGAACTGAGCCTCGCCGCCCAGATCATCGCCTTCAGCCTGCACTCGCTCGACGCCCTCGCCCGCGCCGCGCCGGACTGTCGTGCGACACGAAACCCGTACCAACTGCTTTGTCACGGTTACTCTCACTATCACCGCAACCGCCTGTCGAACAGGGGTTCACGTCCGCGCCAGGACCGTTGAGGTAATGCGCGCCAAGGCACGGAGTGTGCGTTACACGCCCTCACCTCGCTGCCATTGGCCATAGAGCACGGATGAGATTTTTATGACATCTATCCTGCGTGACCTGTTAGGGAGGGTCGCGTTAGCGCCGATATAAATGCGTAAGAATCCGCTTATAATTTCTTGGTGAGGCCGGACATAGTGCCGGCCAAACGGGACAAAAAGGGCGTCCGGCTTGTCCGGGCGATTGGCGGGACAAAACAATTGACGGACGAACGCTTGGGCTAAACGCCGGATGGCGTTTGCCCGAATATCCGGCCGGCGATGTCGGGACATTCCCGACTGTCCGACCCGGATCGTCGCCGCAGTTGTGCAATCTCCCTGCGACATTCGACGCGCTCAGGGCGCTGGCGTCAGCACCCGGCCCTTCCGATGGCGTTGCGGTTCCAACAGCGGGTTGAGGCACCTGCTAGTGGGCTGAGTTGGAAATTTCCTGACACCTTTCTCATATGTCCTTTCGTTGGCCGTGCAGCAGGGATTGGAGGGAGGTGGCCATGGCGAGCCCGCATGCGGTTGCGATCACGCTGTCTGCGGCGGATCGCGCGACGCTGGAAGGCTGGACCCGGCGGCGCAAAACAGCTCAGGGGTTGGCGATGCGCGCCCGGATCGTCCTGGCCTGTGCCGCAGCAGGAGCGACGAATGGCGCGGTGGCCG
>DASQVN010000870.1:0-9779 GCA_035640755.1 Rhodopila sp. | reverse complement strand
TTCCGAGTATTGGCCCGCGCCGTGGCATCATTATCCATCGTTGCTCCCCTCTCTCGGACCAGGCGAACGCTCCCGTCCTGCATTCGGGCCAATCAGAGTTCGTAGGCACCGCTCCAGGTCATCTGCGAGTCGACAGGGGAGGTCATCGAGGCTTCAAATCGTCCCGCACCCTTGACGTTTTCCAGCGTGCCGGTGCCGAAGGTCAGGTGCCATTTGCCCTGCAGGTGCGGCAATCCCTCCACCATCGTCACGGTCGCTTCGAAGGTTCCGCCACTCGTATCGCCATTCGGGTGCTGGTTGACGAAGTACCCGTCCTGCTTGCCGTCTGTGCCGGTGATGTCGGCCATTCCGGTGTAGGTCAGCATGGCATCATTCCACCGTGGATCAGGCGACGAGTGCTTGCCTTGCATGACCATCAGGCCGATCTGGTGGCTCTCCCGGTCATGGACCGGAACCATTGTCTGCGACTGCAGCTTGGACGCGCAGCTTCCGCTCACTTCAGGCATTTCGATCCTCCCGCTCTCGTCACCCCATTCTTATTGCGTCGGAAACTGCTGCACGCCGCGCACGCTCTGCGCACGGCGGCATCCCTCAGCGAATTCAGCCGTCGTTTGAAGCCGGTGGATGCGGATAGCCTCAAGGCGGTTGATCGCCTGTACCGATACGCTCACCGCAGTGAGCGTCTGCACATCAGGCACATCGACGATCAGGAACGTCATGCCTTCCGCGGTTTGATACATCTGCTGCAACCTGCCGCCGGCCGCTTCCACGGACCGGCTGGCTGGTCCGAAGCGGTCGATCGGGTTTTCAACGAACGCCGCCAGTGATTCCTGTGTCAAGCGGCCAATCATCGCAAACAGCATGACCTTCCTCCTGTCTTTGGCTTCTGTTCTTCAGGCTCCCTGTTCTTCGGACTCCCAGTGACATCGATTTTGCATTGGCGCTTCAATACAGGATCGATGGCATCCAGGCGCCGTTCGGCTCGTTGTAGAGACCGATCGTCATCAGCGTGACCTGGGCCACCAGCCGCAGACCGTGGGCGAGGCACCAGCGGAAGACTTCCTCGTTCCCGGTCGGCAGTATGAAGCCGGGGCCGTCAAACGATGCGGCCGAACCGATCAGCGCCATCAGGTCCTGGTTGGTGGCGCCGATACTGTGGGCGAAGAAGCCGATGCCTGTCGTGTACCCGGTAACGCGGCCGAGGTGTTCGACCACTCTGGCGGAACCGTGTTGTATCGCCTCGCGAACCTCCTGGCTGCGGTCGAACCCGTGCACGAAGCGGCACAGTTCGGCGCAGGGCTGCACATCCGCCTCGGTGGCCGTCCGAACCTCGTAGCCCGGAAATGAAACGTTCAACGCCTTGCCCTGGATCACCGAGGCCGGATCGCGCGTGCGGAAGCCAAGCGTGGTATAGAGACAGAGCGACCGGTTATGATACGCCGCCTGGTACAGCCTGATGCCGGCATAGTTCCGCCGGTTCGCTTCATCGATCACGGCTTGCATCAGCCGGCGTCCGACGCCCCGGTTCTGCACCGCGGGATCGACCGAGATCGGCCCGATTCCGGCGATGCTGGATCGGAAATCGATGAAGTTGCTGCCCAGGACGCGGCCGTCCTCCTCCGCGACCACCGCATGGAACTGCGGGTGGCGCAGCAGCATCGAAATCACCATGTTTCCGGCCTCGACCGACGCGAAGTCGGAAGGAAATCCGTGGCGATCCCCAAGTGTCTTGAAAGCATTGTACAGTATAGGGCCGCACGTCTCCGCGTCGGCCGGCGTGGCGCGCCGGATCGTCAACATTGAGTCCCCCCTGAATTCTTCTAAATCTTTAATGCACACCATCGCGTCGAATAGCGTCACCTATCAAATATATTCCAGAGGAAAGCTCATTCCCCTGGGCGAAATTCCAGTCCCCGCAATGGTATTGCGGCGCGCCCTCGGGAATTGCGTGCCGCGAGTCCATGCCTGCGGCTCACGCCCACCTACCGACCCGGCGCCCCGACCCGGTGGATACCACCCCGCATATCCCGCACCTCCCCCTGGCCGACGCGGTAGTCCGGCCCAATTGGCACCTTGCCGAAGCCGCCCGGTACATCCAGCACATAGGTCGGCCAGGCCAGCCCGGTGACCCGCCCGCGCAACCCCTCCAGCAGGCGCCGCCCTTCCTCGATCGGCACATGGAACCGCGCGGTGCCGGGCGCGGCGTCCAGCTGGTGCAGGTAGTACGGCTTGATCCGATGCCGGAGCATCGCCCGGAACAGCGCCTCCAGCGCCTCGACGCTGTCATTCACCCCGCGCAGCAGCACCGACTGGCCCAGCAGCGGCACGCCCAGGCGGCGCAGGCCCGGACCGACCTGCGCCGAGAACTCGCGCGCATGGTTGGCATGCACGACCAGCCAGACCGGCCGGTCGGTCTCCAGCGCAGCCGCGAGCGCCTCCGTCAGCCGCTCGGGCGCCGCAACCGGCACGCGGGAGTGGATGCGGATCGTCTCGATATGCGCCATCTCCGACAGCCGGCGGATGATCAGCCCGATACGCCGGGGCGAGAGCATCAACGGGTCGCCGCCGGTCAGGATGACCTCTCTCACCCTGGGATGCGCCGCGAACCACGCGAAGGCAGCGTCCAGTTCCGCCTCCGTCAGCACGCCGCCGTCCGGGCCGACATGCTCCCGCCGGAAACAGAAGCGGCAATACACCGGACAGACGAGCAGCGGCTTCAGCAGCGCCCGGTCCGGGTAACGGTGCACGACACCCTTCACGGGTGACAGCGCGTCGTCGCCGATCGGGTCCGGCCGCTCATGCGGTGCGGTGATCAGTTCGGCAGGATCGGGAATGAACTGACGGCCGATCGGGTCGCCGGGTTCGGCGATCAGGCGCCGCATCGCGGGGGGAATGGCGACGGCGTAGCGTGCCTCGGTGGCCGCGACGGCGGCCCGGTCCTCGGGCCGGATCAGCCCGGCCGCCACAAGGTCGCCCGCACCGCGCAGCGTGATGCCTTCAGCCGGGGGCCGTTCGGGCACCCGTGCCTCAATGTCGTCAACTGGGTCCATTCGTCCTTCAATACAGCTGCAGCAGGATGACTCACCCTACCACAAATCATCCGGCTGGAGTGCCCAGCGGCTGGACCGCGACCGGGGCAGCGGGCAGGGCCGGCCCGCGCCGCCACGACAGGCTCAGCCACAGCAATCCCCCCAGCGCCGCCGCGGCCAGGGTCCAGGCCAGCAGCGCCGCGCAAAGGGCCAGCCTCCCGCCGCCCGGCAGGGCGTGGCTGATGGCATGGTCGATCAGCACCGCCGCCGGCGCGGCGGTCGCGCAGAACAGCGTCATGCCGATGAAGGGCAGGGGCACCGGCAGCACCCGCCACGACCACCACGCGGTGACCGCGACCAGCACGGCACTGCCGGTGATCCGTCCGAGTGCCGCACCCTCGGCGCCGAACAGCGGCACGAGGATGGTGCACGCCAGCCCGCTCGCGGCAATGGCGGCGCCGGTGCACCAGACGTTCTTGCCGGTCTGCCCGGGCAGCAGCAGCCCGACATTCACCGCATGGCTGACCGCGAGGCCCATGACACTGCCGAGGCAGCAGGCGAGAATCAGCGGGGAGGCCGTGATGCCCGGTGCGATCAGCCCAAGCACGACCCCGCGCGCCAGCCACAGCGCGCCGGCCAGATGGACGCACGCCACGGTCAGGCCGGCGGCGACGCGGCGGAAGAAGCGGTGGCCGTGGTCCGGCGCGTCCATGCGGCGGAACCGCTCCCCGGGGAACCACAGCCCGAACGGCACGACGATCGCCTGCCCCAGGATGGCCGCCGCCTTCAGGTGCAGCGTGTAGATGCCGACCGCAACGACGCCGCTGAAGTGCGCCAACAGCCAGCGGTCCACCATGTCGGAGGTGCTGTAGATGAACGAGGTCGCCAGCAGCGGGAACCCATAGCGCAACGCGTCCCGATAGCGTCCCCAGTCGATCCGCGGCAGCGGCCGCAACGCCGCGACCGCGAGCAGGCTGACCAGGATGACGCAGGCACCGCGGGCCAGGAAGGCGGAGCCCACCGGCATCAGCCCATCGCGTGCGCCCCCGTCGCGCGCGCCATAGTGAACCACCAGCAGCACGCTGAGGTAGAGCAGGTTGCGCGACAGCACCAACGCAGCGAACCCGGACGCCGACCCCGCCGCACGGCAGGCGGTCTGCAGCAGCAGCACCAGCGCCTCCCCGGCGATCGTGCTCAGCAGCGCCTCGGTCCACGGCAGGTGCAGGATGCAGCGGCCGATCGCGGCGATCAGCAGCAGGCAGGCCGCGCTGGCGGGCAGGGTGGTGGCGAGCAGCGAGCCGAGCGCGGCGCGAAACGGCACGCGATCGACGTGCAACTGCTTGAACACGGCCTGGTCGATGCCGAACAGCGTCAGCCCGGCGAGCGGCAGCAGCAGCGGGTCGATCAGCGCCCAGGTGCCGAAATCGACCGGCGTCAGCGCCCGCCACAAGACCCGGGTCTGCATCAGCGTCAGCACGGCGGCGAGCCCGGTCGCGACGCCATACGCCGCAACCTGCCCCACCGCTCGGCGCTGCAGACGGCTCAGCAACGACACCGTGCCGCTCCCCCGCGGTTCCGGCCCAACCGCCTCACGACACCCGGGCCTGGCGCGCCGGCTCCGCCCCGGCCGCGTCGGCCCTGGCCCCGCCGGTCCTGGCCCCACCGACCCGCCGGCGGAGGCTGCCCCAGATCGTGGCCCACACATTGGCGATCGGGGTGATGTAGAGCTGCCGCACCGTGCTGAACCGCGCGCCTTCGTTGCCGGGCAGGCCAAGACGGTAGGAGCCGGGCGGTTCGGCCAGCAGCATGGTGCCGAACAGCCGGTCCCACACCGACAGGAACAGTCCGAAATTCCGGTCCCAGTGCCGGGTTTCCCGGCTGTGGTGCAACTGGTGCTGGGCCGGGCTGAGCAGCCAGCGCTCCAGCCAGCCGTACGACATCGGAATGTGCGAATGGCGCAGATGATAGAAGCTGAACGCGTTGATCACGAAATAGGCGTCGAGCCCGACGATCGTGTTCTCGTAGAGCGGCATCCGCAGCACATAGGCGGCAATCCCCAGCAGCGCGCCGGTGGCCAGCGCCACGCCGCCATTGTCGAAGATCTGCTGCACCGGGTGGAACCGCTTGTTGGTGATCGGAACCAGGAATTCCGCGGAGTGGTGGACCTTGTGGAACTCCCACAGGAACGGGATCTTGTGGTCGAGGTAATGGGTATAGAACGTGGCGAAGTCGGCGACGATGACCGCCGCCACCGCGACGCAGCCCAGTACCAGCAGCGATTGCGGCTCCTGCGGTTGCGCGCCGAAGCCGATGGTGAGCAGGTGATAGCACGCCGTCGCGCATGCCGCGCTGCCCAGCAGCAGCGGCGTGATGATCAGCGGCGTGCTCAGCCGGTTGACAACATAGAAGATCGCATCCGCTCGGCAGGTCCGGGTGGTCACGATCTCCCGCGGAAAGCAGAACCGCAGATAGCCGCGAAACGTCCGCGGCAACCCGTGATCGGTGCGCACGACAAACGTGATCGCCGCACCGACGAAGATCGAAATCCAGGTCAGGAATGTGACGAAGAAATCAAAGCTCAGGAAGTGGTCAGCAATTTTCCCAAGGAGAGTCCAGGCCATGAATCCACACCGTGCGCCAGGCAGAAGAACAGGAATGGCAAGTAACCGATTGGGCGCACGCGTATGCGCTCACGTCACTACGTCAGTTTACGTTGCGCAATCTAAACTCTCTCCTAGCGCAACTACCAGCGCCGGATTTTCATTTATCGGTGATTTTCCAGCGCGGCAGTGATCGGTGAGGAATAGTTGCGACTTTGCAACTGTAGCGCGTGCGGAAGACCTCCGGCACGCCCGCCGGCGGCGCCGGCGATACGGACGCGTTCCGAACGCGGACCACAGCAAGCCTGGCGGACGTGCCCTGACAGACGTGCATAGTCGGTGGCGTGTATCGCGGGTCGATCACCTCCTCATCAACCCGGAACACCTCCCGGCCAGCAGCCGGCCCACGCCGCGTCCGGAGTACCGGGGTCAGCATCAATCGCCCCGGTTACGATTGCAACCCGATCCCCGCGGGCGGCAATCGAACCGTAGTTCGCCGGCGCCAGACTGCCGCCGTCCCCTTCCAAGATGGGGCCAGTACAGATGACAAAAGACAACCCGTCCCGCCGAACGACATGCGCCAACCGGCCGCGTGCCGGGACCGGCTGCGGCCCCAGTGACCGAGAGCGATCGGGGGCGGAGAGCCCGTCCGCGGCATCGATCGGCCGCCTGTGCACGCCTTCGACATGAGTTGCCGAAACGGAGAATAGCCATGCAAGCCGAAGAAGAGCTGCGTCTGTCCGCTGTTACGATCATGGTGATCGTGGGTGCCCTTATTCTGGCTGCCGCCATATGGGTGGGCTGTGCAGGGGGTCTGCATCGGCCCCCGCTCGAAGCGGCAGGTCCTCCGCCCCGTCTCGATACGGGCGCGGTCGATGAAGAAGCCTGGCACGGGCCCTTACTGAACGTGGCGGTCCACCACGTGGATCAGCCGAGGCCGCTCCGTTCCACGACGCGGATCGCGCTGTGAGCCCTTGTTTGGGCACGCCGCGCCGCTCAGGCCGTCCCGCCGGTTGTCTGCCCCCCGCGCCCGCTCTCCTGTGGCCGCGCTACGGCCGCATCCCGAAGCTCGACGGCCCCGGTGTGCGCAGCGGCGCCGCCAGGTTGGCGAACTCGCACAGCAGGCGGCGGGTGTCGCGCGGGTCGATCACCTCATCGACCCAGAACGCCTCCGCCGTGCGGTAGGGGGAGCGCAGCCGGTTCAGCCGCAGCTCGATCTCGGCGAGCTTCGCCGCGGGATCGGGCGCGGCGTCGATCTCGGCGCGGTACGCCGCCTCGATGCCGCCCTCCAGCGGCAGTGAGCCCCAACTGGCCGAGGGCCAGGCATAGCGCACGCACAGATGCCCGACCGGCTGGTGGCCGAGGCCGCCGACGCCGTAGCAGTTGCGCACGACGATGCTGCACCAGGGCACGGTGGTCTGGTTGATCGCGGTCAGCGCCCGCACGCCCCAGCGGATCACTGCCGTGCTCTCGGCCTTCAGCCCGACCTGGAAGCCGGGGCAGTCCACCAGGTGCACGATCGGCAGGTGAAACGTCTGCGCCATATCGACGAAGCGGATGATCTTGCTGCACGCATCCGCGGTCCAGGCGCCGCCATCGAACAGCGGATCGCCCGCCATCACCGCCACCGGCCAGCCGTCCAGCCGAGCAAAGCCGGTGATGATGGAGCGGCCGAACAGCTCGCCCATCTCGAAGAAGCTGTTCTTGTCGACCACCGCGCCGATGATCCGGCGCATGTGGTAGGCGTGGTGCTTGACCTTCGGCACGGCCGAGATCAGCGAGTCCTCGCGCCGGTTCGGATCGTCCCACGTGCGCAGCCGCGGCGGCAGATCGTGGACCGAGCCGGGCAGGTAGGAGAGGAAGCGGCGCGCCGCCTCGAACGCCTCGTCCTCGGTATCGACGGCGTGGTCCACCGCGCCGCAGCGGAGCTGGATCTGCCAGCCACCGAGCTCCTGCTTCGACCGCGGCTCGCCGAGGCGCTCGACCACCGGCGGCCCGGCGACGAAGACGGCCGCGATGTCCTTAACCATGACCGAATAGTGCGCCGCGGTCAGCCGCGCGGCGCCGAGGCCGGCAACCGAGCCGAGGCCGAGGCCGACCACCGGCACCTGGCCCATCTGGTTGGCGACAAGGTCAAACGAGGTCGTCTCGGTCAGCCCGCCGGGCAGGTTGGCGCGTCCCGTGGTCTCGATGGTCTTGACCGAGCCGCCGCCGCCCGAACCCTCGATCAGGCGGATGATCGGCATGCGGAACTGCGCCGCCATCTCCTCCGACATCTTCGGCTTGCCCTTGATCGCGGCGTCGGCGGAGCCGCCGCGCAGGGTGAAGTCGTCGCCCGCGACGACGACCGGGCGGCCGTCCAGCGTGCCGCGGCCGAACACGCAGTTCGCCGGGATGAAGCCGATGATGTTGCCGTCTGCGTCGTAGCTCGCCTTGCCGGATATGCTGCCGATCTCATGGAAGCTGCCGGGATCGAGCAGGCGGTCGATCCGCTCCCGCACCGTCAGCCGCCCGCCGGCGTGCTGGCGGGCGACGCGGTCCTGCCCGCCGAGTTCCCGCGCCAGGGCCTGGCGGTGGCGGAGTTCGGCGAGCTCGGGTTCCCAGCCGATGCCGGCGGACTGGTCGGATCGGAGGGGGGATGCCTGGTCGTCGGCCATGAGGTCCTTCAGGATTGTGCAGCAGGATTGCGCGGCAAGATGGTGCGGTTGGCCGAAGGTTATGGACATCCGCCGCAGCGCGCAATCTCGGGCCGGGTCCGCGCTGGTTGCTCAGTCGCCGCTGCGCTGGTGGCTGACGAAGCCGGGGTCGCGCGCCAGGTCCATCTCTTTTCTCGGGAGTTCCGACAGGGTGCTGCACCAGGACACCTCGCTGGCGGCCGAGAAGCGCATCTCCGGCTGCACCGATTCGGGGTCGTCCAGGCTGTTGATCGTCACGCTGATGAACGGCCCGCCCAGATGGTGATAGCTCAGAGGGGTGCCGCAGCTGCGGCAGAAGCCTCGCTCGACCTGGTTGGAACTGGCGAAGATGTCGGGCGGGGTGGACCAATGGACCTGGGCCGCGGGGAAGCGGACGAACGCCATGAACGGACCGCCCGAGGCCTTCTGGCACATGCGGCAGTAGCAGACGCTGGCGCGGTCGCGCGGCGCCTCGGCGCGGTAGCGGATGCGGCCGCACTGGCAGCCGCCGGTGTAGGGTACGCGAGTATCGGGCATGCCGGTGTCGGGCATGATAGTTCCCTCCGTGTTTGCTGGCTGATCTTAACCCCCGGTTAACTGTTTTCGGCCAGCCTGGGATCCCATCCACAGACCGCGGCCGAGCATGAGCCTGGGTGTCGTTCCGTTCGCCGTTCCATTGCCCCCCGGCTACAGTCTTCCGGGCGACGCCGCCGGAACGTCGGCCGCCGCAGGATTGTCGCAGGCGAGTGCCGGTGCCACGGCATCGGCGCCCACTGATGTGGTCAGCCTCAGCAATAGCTGGAATTCCGGCACCGTGACGGCGGTGGCCGGTGACACGTTCCGCGTAAACGACCTGTTCAAGGCCAGCGCGGTCTCCGGCCAGTCGGTCCTCGGCTACCATGTCGCCTTGGGCGGCAACGGCGGGCAGTTGCTGCTGAACGGGGTGGACGTGTCCACCCGCAGCAGCTTCACCGCCGACGAGTTCGCGCATCTGACCTTCGTCGCCGGCGCCCAGGGCAGCCAGCAGAACCTGACCGTGGTGGCGCAGGCCGGCAAGACGCTGAGCCACGGCACGATCAGCGGCCAGACCGACAGCCAGGCGGTGCAGATCACTGCAGCCGTCACCGGCACCCGTTCGATCAATGCGATGAATGCACTGGCGACCCTGGCGACCGGCACCGACGCCGCCACGATTGCGGCGGTGAAGGAAGCCGGCATCCTGAGCGGCCTCGGCACCAGCCGGCCAAGCCTGAGCACCGATGGCAACTTCACCGCGCAAGCCAGTGATGTCTATCGGATCACCGACCTGTTCAAGGCCAGCGCAGCGTCCTCCGGCCAGTCGATCCTCGGCTACCGCGTCGCGCTCAGCGGCACTGGCGGGCAGTTGCTGCTGAACGGAGTGGATGTCTCCAGCCGCAGCAGCTTCACCGCCGACGAGTTCGCCCACCTGACCTTCGTCGCCGGCGCCCAGGGCA
>DASQVN010000869.1:0-3034 GCA_035640755.1 Rhodopila sp. | reverse complement strand
CACGCGTTCGATCAAGGCCGCATATCGACAAGCACGGCCATCCCGTACGGCCACCCAGACTGATCCAGTCCGCTCCCTCGCTGACAGCTCTATTCGGCGGCCAAGCTATGGGGGCGCCCATGAGCGATCGGACGTTTGTGGAACGCGCCATCCTTCATGATGCCGACCAGCCGGTTGGCATCCTGCAGGATGCGGATGTCGGCAAGCGGATCGCCATCAACCATCAACAGGTCGGCAAGGTAGCCTGGCTTCACTTGGCCCAGTTCGTCCCCGCGCATCATCACTTCGCCGCCGTATTTTGTCGCCGCCACGATTGCTTCCATCGGGGAAAAACCGAACAGGTTGACGAAGTGCTCCAGGTCGCGAGCATTGCGGCCGATCGGGTTCCAGGCAAAGCCATAATCGCCGCCAGGCAATACGCGGATGCCGCGCTGCCTGTATTCGGCCATCCGCTTGCAGGCGTGGTCGAGCTCACGCCGCATGCCCAGGCCCTCGGCGACCTGGGTCGAAATGCCCCACTCCGCGGCTTCGTAGAGAGCCGTGAAAATCACGCCGATCGCCGGCATGACGAAGATGCGATGTTTCTTTGCCTCCATCATGTCCACGGCCTCGTCATCGGTGAAGGTTGCGTGGTTGATCAGGTCAATTCCATGCCGCAGACACATCTTGACCGACTCTGCCGATCGCGCATGGGCCATGACCCGCTTGTTGCGCGTGGTTGCAACCTCCACCACCGCGGCGACCTCGGCTTCATTCATCACGGTCATTTCGGCGCGCGCCACCGGAACGAACTCGTCACCGGAAGGATTGATCTTGATGGTGTCGACGCCCTCGCGGCACATCAGCCGGGCGTATTTGCGGAATTCATCCGGTCCGTCCAGCACGACTGCGAACGTGTCGCGGTGCATATGCATGAGGCTCGGGTCACCGAGTCCACCGGTGGTGGTGAGTTCGGGGCTGGCCGCCAGAATGCGCGGGCCTGGAATCTCGCCGGCATTAATCGCGTTGCGGATGACGATGTCGAGGCGGGGCTTGCCCGACGCTGCGCTGTTGAGGCTGGTAAATCCCTGATCGAGCATCAACTTCGCATTGCGCGCCGTAATCAGCGTATGCTCCTCGGGCGGAATTTCGCCGAGCGCGTGCAGGCTCGAGATATTGGCAAAGCTTGGATGGGCGTGCGCCTCCGTCAGGCCCGGCATCAGCGTGCAGCCGGTGCCGTCGATAATATCGGCATCGGGGGCGCCTGGCAGCGGCGCGTCGGTCGGCAGCACCTCCTGGATGCGGTTGCCCTGCACACGGACGTGGCCGGCGAATGGAGCCTTGCCAGTACCATCCAGCACGCGGATGTTGGTAAACACGACTGCGCTCATGACGATTTTCCTCCTTGTTTTGTTGATCGGCGCGCTAGTGTCGGAAAAGCGCGCGTTTATTGTGTCGAACGCCATTGGGAAGACGTCTTGGCCAACCCCGGGAAAAAGAAACCGTTTACAGATGGCATGGCCAGTTGGTACCGCTTTCGATTGCACCTGCTAGTAGAACTATCGGCGATGCGAGGGCGGCCACCCGACCGGATCTCCCCTGTTCCTTTAGCATTGGGGCCGGAGCAAGGGAACCACCGTCCGTTCTGCGAACGTCTCCTGGACGGTGGGATGCGTTTGCCATTTGCGTACCGCTCTCACCGGATCGGCGACGACCAGCGTCGCCTTCGCTCGCGCCAGCTCGCGGAACCGGCTCCAGCTCTTTGTTTTCACGGGCATCTTCACCCGTTCGCGTTCAGACGCGAACGGGATCTGCTCTGGACGACGAAAGCTCGCTCCCTTACGATCGCCCCGGAATCATTGGACGAAATGCGCCTGGTACTGTTTCAGAACGAGAAGAAAACAACACGCGGCCCGGAGCCGCTGGGGGGACCGAAAGAATGTCGAAGATCGTCGAGGTGCGCGCGAGCGCGCATTCGGCGCCGTTCTCGGGTGAACTCGTCCGCCTCGGGCTCGGGGCCAACACCAAGCGCGATTGCGTCGTCGTACGGATCATAGACGATGACGGTCGCGTCGGCTGGGGCGAAGCGCATCACGGCCAGAACCCAACCGCGATGACCGAAATCGTGCAGCGGGGGCTCGGTTCGCTCCTCAAGGGCGCCGACGTGCTGGACAGCGAGGGCATCTGGGCCCGGCTGGCCCGTCAGCAGATCGTGACGCATGGGCTTGGCGCCGGCAGTGTCATCGCGCTCTCCGGCATCGACATTGCGCTGTGGGATCTCAAGGGCAAGATCATGGGGCAGCCGGTCTACCGCCTGCTCGGCGGTGCGCCGAAGCGTATTCGTGCGTACGCAGGGGGGCTCTCGCTCGGTTTCAAGCGGCCCGAGGCGCTCGAGGCTGAAGTCCGCACCCTGGTCGATGTTGGGTACACCGCAATCAAACTGCGTGTCGGCGACCACCCGAAGCGCGATGCCGAGCGCGTCGGGCACGTCCGCAAGGCGTTCGGCGACGACCTCGCCATCGCTGTCGACGCCCAGACGCGCTACACCGCCCTCGACGTTCCGGACGTGCTCGACTACTGCGAGAGGCATCGCGTTTGGTGGCTGGAGGAGCCGTTCACGCCGGATAATCTCGGCGGCTACGCCGATCTCGCGCGACGCACACGCGTGCCCATCGCGGGCGGCGAAAACCACTACACGCGCCAGGCTTTTCGCGATCTCTTCGTCCAGGGCTGCATCCAGATTGCCCAGGCCGAGTGCACGAAAGCCGGCGGGATAAGCGAGGTGCGCAAGATCATGGACATGGCGGCGGCCTGGCACCGCTTCGCCGCGCCGCACACCAGCCACACGGTGATCTCGGCCGCAGCAAACGTGCATCTCCTGTGTGCCCTTTCCAATGCGCTGGTCTTCGAGGCCGACGTCGGCGGGATCAACCCGTTCCGTACCGAACTCGGCGGCGCGGCCTACCAGGTGGCGGACGGGCACATCGTGCCGCCTGACAAGCCTGGCCTCGGCCTCGACATCGATCAGTCGGTTCTTGATCGGCATCCGGCGATC
>DASQVN010000868.1:0-5793 GCA_035640755.1 Rhodopila sp. | reverse complement strand
CGCAATAGGCCAGCCGGCCAGCGCCGAACCGAGCATGCCGACGGCCAGGGAGATCGTGCCGGTCAGGAATATGTTCAGGCCGCCGAAGCGGGCCGCGAGACTGCCGCCGAACAGGGTAGCGGGGACGTTGCCCCAGGTGGCGATGGTCATCGCCAGGCCGATGACGGCAAGGCCGTAGCCGCGACCCGTGAGGCTGGACGGCAGGTAGGAGGTGTAGCCGGAGAAGCCGGAGGTGTACACTGTCCAGCCGAGACCGGCGATCAGCAGCAGCTTGCACTCACGCAGGGTGGGCAGTGAGAAGCGGCGCGGCGTGGGCGGGGCGTGCGGCGGCTCCCTGTAGCCGGCGAGGAACAGCAGCAGGGAGAGGACGGCAGGGGCGGCGTCGCTCAGCAGGGCGAAGCCGAGGCCGCCGGCGGCGAGCAGGCCGGGCAGCAGGAGCTGCGCGAGGCCGACCCCGATCGGGAAGGCGCAGACCGAGACACTGATGGCCATCATGAAGCGGGCGCCGGTGAACCACTCGGCGATGATCTTGTTCTGCAGCACGATCATGGCGACGGCGCCGAGGCCGGCGAGGGTGCGGCCGAGGGTAATGCCGGTGGGCGCAAGGTCCCAGGCACTGTAGCAGGCGCCCGCGGTCATCAGCGCGAGGCCGGTGGCAAGGACCCAGCGCTCACCGAAGCGGCGGCCAAGCAAGCCGAGTGGGAGGGCGGCGAAGACGCCGAGGAGCATGTAGGAGCCGATCATGCTGCCGAGTTGGGCGTAGCTCAGGCCGAAGCGGGGCACGAGGTCGGGCGCCAGGGTGGCGATGGTCTGGAACTGGAAGCCGAACGCGATGCGCCCGACCGAGAGGGCGGCGAGGATCACCCAGGGACGGAGCGGCATACGTTTCCTCTGCAAGACCGGTCATTGCCGGGGAATCGGCCGATCCATGGCGGGACGTCCGACCATTGCGGAGATGCTGTAGTGCAGAACCGGGGCGGATGGAACGGGCGGGGACGAAGACCTGCCCTGCGCAGCGGGGTCCTGCGCGGCGCGGCATCAGGGTTCCGGGTTGTTGATTTGCCGGGTGGTTGCGGGCGGCATGGTTCCCTATGTTTGGGCGCATGTCCGAAACACCTGCATTTCTTGATGCCGGCCGTCCGCCGGTTCCCGATCTTGTCGTGCCTCGGGGCGTGCTGCCGTTCCATCTGCCCAGGCGCCCGGTGCGCGGGCGGCTGGTGCGGCTGGGTCCGCTGGCCGACGCGCTGCTGACGCGGCACGACACCCATCCGGTGGTGACGCGCCTTGCCGGGCAGGCGCTGGCGCTGGTGGGGGCGCTGTCGACGGCGCTGAAGTTCCGCGGCTCGTTCAGCCTGCAGGCGAAGGGAAACGGGCCGGTGTCGATGCTGCTGGCTGACTGCACCGATGGCGGAGCCCTGCGCGGCTATGCGCGCGCCGAGGGTGAGCGGCTGGATCAATTGCTGGCCGGCGACCCCTGCCCCAGCGCCGATGCGCTGCTGGGAAGCGGGTATCTGGCGTTCACTGTCGATCAGGGGCCGACCCAGAACCGGCACCAGGGGATCGTGACGATCGAGGGCACATCGCTTGCGGAGATGGCGCTGCACTACTTCGATACGAGCGAGCAGCTGCGATGCCACGTCCAGCTTGCGTGCGAGCCAACCGCGGCAGGCTGGCGGGCCGGGGCGCTGATCCTGGAGAAGGTGGCGGGCGCCGGCGGCATCGACCCCGAGCTGGACGCTGCGGCGCAGGAGGAGAGCTGGCGCACCGCGGTCGCCCTGGCAGCGACGTTGACGGACGCGGAACTGCTGGACGACGAGCTGCCGGGCGAACGTCTGCTGTACCGGCTGTTCCACACCGAAGGCGTGGCCGCGCACCGGTCTCGTTCGCTCTCCTTCGGCTGCCGCTGCTCGCGTGCTCGGCTGGCTGGGATTTTGGAAGGATTCAGTGCGGACGACCTGGACCACATGGCGGTGGGGGAGGACATCGTCATGACCTGCGAGTTCTGCAATCATGACTTCCGGTTCCCGCGCCGGGACGTGCACGGGAAGGCGAGTGGGGGGACGGCGAACGGGTCGGATGGGGCATGAGGCGTGAGCGCTCCGAGCTGAATTGCCGCGATATTTGCCCGGGGGCGCGAATTGCGCTTTAGGTCGTTGTTCGAGCGCGTGATTCACGTTTTCCCACCGATTGGCGTCAAACGGTCACGCGCTCAGCCGCGTCACCCAAGTCCCGGCCGGCGAGGCCGCGCCTTGTCAAACAGGAATCTGCATGTCCCGTTTTGTTCTGAGCCGCCGAGCGGCGCTGTTCCTGCCGCTGGCTATTGCTTCGTGTGGCGAGAGCGAACCGGAGGAGCGGTTCGAGCCGCTGCGCTACAACTATCTGCCGCCGATCGAACTGAAGGTGGCGTCCATCTCGATCGAGCAGCGGTTCGTCCCGGCGGGGGTGGCGCCGGATGTGAGCGGGGAGGATCCGGTGCCGCCGATCGAGGCGCTGAAGGCGATGGCGAATGACCGGCTGCTGGCGTTCGGGACCGAGAACAAGGCGGTGTTCACGATCCTCAATGCCTCCCTGACGCGGCAGGATGAGGTGATTGCCGGGACGTTCGAAGTGTCGCTGACGATCGACGACAATGGCGGCAACCGGCTGGGGTTTGCGACGGCGCAGGTGCACAGCGAGCATACGGGGCGGATCGGCGATCTGCGGAAAACGCTGTACGAGATGACGCAGTCGATGATGTCGAACATGAATGTCGAGTTCGAGTACCAGGTACGGCGGAACCTGAAGCCGTGGCTGACGACGCCGGCGGCGCCGGACGTACCGGTGGAGCAGGCGCCGCTGGAAGGGGCACCGGGAGCAGGTGCGCCGTCAGCACCCTCGGGGCCGGGTGCGGTTGGTAGCCCTCCTGGCAGCCCATCGGGCGGCCCCCCTGCCCCGGGGGCACCGCCGGCGCCCACGCCGGTTCCGGAGGGGGCGCCGTAGGGGGCAGTTTGGCTGGGGCTGGCGACTGGGGGTGGATGGCCGGGTCGAGCCCGGCCATGACGAAGAGGGCACGGCCATGGCGGAGAGGGCACGGTCATGGCGGTTGCGACCCGGCCATGACGATTTCGATGCGATTTCGACGGTTGCCCGAGTTCGACGCTTTCCGGGGGTGTGCCACCCGGATCGGGAGCGTGGCTACTCGCTCTGGATGGTAGAGCCGCGGTTGCCGATCATGGCGAGGAGTTCACGACGGGTGGTGGAGTTGTCGCGGAAGGCGCCGAGCATGCGGCTGGTGACCATGGTGACGCCGGGCTTGTGGACGCCGCGGGTGGTCATGCACTGGTGGGCGGCCTCGATGACGACGGCGGTACCGCGGGGCTCCAGGACATCGTTGATCGTGTTGGCGATCTGGGCGGTCAGCTTTTCCTGGATCTGCAGGCGCTTGGCGTAGGCGTCGACGACGCGGGCCAGCTTGCTGATGCCGACGACGCGGCGGTACGGCAGGTAGGCGACGTGGGCGCGGCCGATGATCGGGGCCATATGATGCTCGCACGTGCTTTCCAGGCGGATGTCGCGCAGCAGGACGATTTCGTCGTAGCCGTCGGTTTCCTCGAACGTACGTTCCAGGATGGCGACGGGGTCGGTCTCGTAGCCGACAAAGAATTCGCGGTAGGCGCGGGCGACGCGGGCGGGGGTGTCGCGCAGCCCCTCACGCTCGGGGTCGTCGCCGGCCCAGCGCAGCAGGGTGCGGATGGCGTCCTCTGTCTGCTCCTGCGTTGGCCGGCCGGGGGAGGTTTCGGCGGATTCGCGGGCCGAGGACGGGATAATGACGTTCACAGAGAGGTTTCCTCCTCGATAGCAAGTGCGGCGATAGCAAGTGCGGGCAGGCCCTCGCACTGGAACGATATGAGCCTGGATGACCGCCAAACAACCCGAATCAATGCACTCTCCCGCTCTGGTGCGGGCTGTCGAGGCTGAAGGCGGGGATGGCGACGTCAAAGCTTTCGCCGGATGAGGGTACTGTCATGTGGTAGGCGCCGACCATGAAGCCCGAGGGGGTGTCGAGCGGGGTGCCTGAGGTGTATTCGAACATTTCCCCCGGTTCGAGCAAGGGCTGCTGGCCGACGACGCCGGGGCCGTGGACGTGCTGGGTGCGGCCGCGTGCGTCGGTGATCTGCCAGGTTCGGCGCAGGAGCTGGACGGGTTCCTTGCCGTGGTTCTCGATGGTGACCTTGTAGGCCCAGACGAAATGGTTGTCCTCGGGCTGCGACTGGTCGGCGAGATAGAACGAGCGGACCGAGACGCGGACGCCGCGGGTTTCGCGCGAGTAGTCCGCCGCCGCGGCAGGGCGGCCCGCGCCCTTCGGCTGGGCGGCTGGCGCGGCCGAGCGCTTGGACCGGCCGGATTTCGGGTCGTCGGACGACATGACACAGCACCTGATTTGCCTTGCCCGGAGCCGAATCAAGCCTGATCTTTGGTGCTTGTCCAGGCTTCGGGGCGGGGCCGCCCCCAGGGCGGGCTAGATCGTGCCCCGGGGCGTGGTGTAAGAGCTGAGGAGAAGTGGCCCGCCGGAGCAGCCGGAGCTTTCTCCTGAGGGCGCCCCTTCGGGCCGGAGGATTTCTGGCTCATCTTCACTCCTTGACGGTTCCGATGAGCCAGAAATCCTCCTTTCCTCAACCGCCCCCGCCTGTCTCATAGGTCCTGACGGGGGACAGGGCATTGCGCTGCCTCGCAGATCGCCTCGGCATCCGCCGCGTCGTTCTTTTGCCGCATCACAAATGGCTTCACGTAGGCGGGCGGCATCAAGCGCACAGCGGCAACCGCTGCCGCTAGCCGCGCAGAATTGTCCCAGTGCGGCGAATTTTTTTCTGCAGCTGCAGAATGCCATAAAGCAGCGCCTCGGCACTTGGCGGGCATCCCGGCACGTAGATGTCTACCGGCACGATCCGGTCGCAGCCACGCACGACGCTGTAGCTGTAATGGTAGTACCCGCCGCCGTTGGCACAGCTTCCCATGGAGATGACCCATCGTGGTTCTGCCATTTGATCGTATATCCGGCGCAGAGCCGGGGCCATTTTGTTGGTTAAGGTGCCTGCGACGATCATGACGTCCGCTTGGCGTGGGGAGGCCCACGGGTGCACGCCGAAGCGGAATACATCATAGCGTGGCATGTAGACGTGCATCATCTCGATCGCGCAGCAGGCCAGGCCGAACGTCAGCGGCCACAAGCTGCCGGCGCGCGCCCAGTTCACCAGCACGTCCAGCTTCGTGATCAGAAATCCCCTGTTGGCGACCTCGCCGGTGATCGCGCGGATGACCGCCTCCGGCAGAGCCGGCCCATTATCGGCAGATAGATCAGGATCCATCACTGGTCATGCCCTTACATGGCATGGCCGAATAATACCAAAAGCCGGGTTGTGTATGCTGGAAATTTTGGCAATTGATGTCGGGAATGACGGCAAGTTGCTGCCGCCTTCGGCGGGAGGTGCCGTATTTGCGGTGAGCTGTTCCCTGATCTCTCCAGGTTTGGCGGCATGTCAGGAACGGCGTAGTTTTTTGTGCACCGGCTGCACACTTGCGTCCTTCAAGACGGCCATTTGTGCTGCAACCATCCAGCAGCACAGACTGCGCCACGACCATAAACAAGAGCTCCGAACAAACAGGGGATCGTCTTGCTACATCGACGAATGCTGCTCACGGGCGCGGCGGCGTCTGTCTTCATGCCGGCGTCGTCTGGCATTGTGCGGGCGCAAGATGTGCCAGGGGTGACCGCCACCGAGATCCGTATCGGCAACACCATGCCTTATAGCGGGC
>DASQVN010000867.1:0-7761 GCA_035640755.1 Rhodopila sp. | reverse complement strand
GTCCATCCTCGGTCCGCAACACGGCGTGCTGCGGCAGCCACCCGGTGCGGGCGCTGGCCGAACCGCTGTCTTCCAGCGCGCTCAGGAAGGCGTGGCTGACGAACGGGTTGTCGTCGCCCGCGCAGGCATCCCAGTCGTCCTGGTCGATCTCGGCGATCCGCGCATGCAGCGTCAGGGTCAGCGTGGGCATTCCGTCGGGCATGCGCTCTCCTACTCGATCTCGAACAGGCCTTCGACTTCCACCGCCGCGTCGGCCGGCAGCGACGGCACGCCGATGGTCGTGCGGGCATGGCGGCCGGCCTCACCGAACACCGCGACGGCCAGATCGGACGCGCCGTTCATGACCTGCGCGTGCTGGGTGAACTCCGACGGCGCAGCGATGAACCCGCCCAGGCGCACGATGCGCTTCACCCGGTCCAGATCGCCGCCGCAGGCCGCCTTGAGGTGCACCAGCACGTTGATGAAACACAGGCGCGCGGCCTCGCGCCCCTGATCGAGGGACACGCCCCAGCTCACCTTGCCGGTGATCGCGACGCTGCCGTCAACCGCCGGCACCTGGCCGGATACGTAGACGAGCTTGCCGGTGACCACGTACGGAACATAGTTGGCGATCGGCTGCATCGGGCGGGGCAGGGTGATGCCCAGTTCCGCCAGCTTGGTTTCGATCCGGCCTGCCATTGAGCGTCCTCTCCGTTGCGTCATCGACGGCTGGTGCCCAGCTCAACGCCGGGGAGGTCAGTCCGCCATCCATGAAACTGCTTGTTGCATCCAGTGACGCGCGCCACAACGACTCGGCCAGGCTGCACAGCAGCTCACCAATATCCAGCTTGCCACAAGGCGACCTGGTTGGCAGCCGCTGCGGGCGATGTTATCGCTAACACATCGGATCGTCAAAGACACCGCTGCGTTGCCGCACCATCGGAGGAACCCCCATGCCAGGTGATGTCACCCCGCCCGCTGCAACCCGCCCCGCTACAACCGGCAAAGACCCCGCCGGCCTGCGCAGCCGGCGCTGGTTCGGCCCGGCCGACCTACGTTCCTTCGGCCACCGCTCCCGCGCCATGCAGATGGGCTACGCGCCCGAGGAATGGACCGACAAGCCGGTCATCGCGATCATCAATACCTGGTCCGACCTCAACCCGTGCCACGTGCATTTCAAGTCGCGGGTCGAGGACGTCAAGCGCGGCATCCTGATGGCCGGCGGCTTTCCGGTGGAACTGCCCGCGCTGTCGGTCAGCGAAAGCTACGTCAAGCCGACCACGATGATGTACCGCAACATGCTGGCGATGGAGACCGAGGAGCTGCTGCGCTCCCACCCCGTCGACGGCGCCGTGCTGATGGGCGGCTGCGACAAGACCACCCCCGGCCTGCTGCTGGGCGCGACCAGCATGAACATCCCGGCCATCTTCGTCCCCGCCGGCCCGATGCTGCGCGGCAACTGGCAGGGCAGGACCCTGGGCAGCGGCAGCGATAGCTGGAAATACTGGGACGAGCTCCGCGCCGGCAATATCACCGAGCAGGACTGGTTCGGCGTCGAAGGCGGCATCGCCCGCTCCTACGGCACCTGCATGACCATGGGCACTGCCAGCACCATGACCGCGATCGCCGAGGCGGTGGGCTTGGTGCTCCCCGGCGGCAGCTCGATCCCGGCCGCCGACTCCGGCCATATCCGCCTGGCCAGCGCCAGCGGCCGCCGCATCGTCGAAATGGTCTGGGAGGACCTGACGCCACAGCGCATCCAGACCCGCTCGGCTTTCGAGAACGCAATCGCCGTCGCCATGGCCATGGGCTGCTCGACCAACGCCATCATCCACCTGATCGCCATGGCACGCCGAGCGGGCCAGGATATCGGGCTCGCGGATTTCGAGCGGTTCAGCCGCCGCGTGCCGGTCATCGGCAACGTCCGCCCCAGCGGCCCGACCTACCTGATGGAGGATTTCTTCTACGCCGGCGGCATCCGCGCCCTGATGAACGAAATCCGCGGACATTTGCACCTGGACTGCATCACCGTCACCGGCCGCACATTGGGCGAGAACATCGAGGGCGCGCGGGTCTACAACACCGACGTCATCCGCCCGGTGACCAACCCGATCTATGGGGAGGGTTCGCTCGCCGTGCTGACCGGCAACCTTGCCCCGGATGGCTGTGTGATCAAGCCGGCGGCGATGGACCAACGCTTCCTGACCCATTCCGGCCCGGCCGTCGTGTTCGACGACTATCCCAGTCTGAAGAAGGCGGTGGACGATGAAGGCTGGGACATCACCGCCGATCACGTGCTGGTGCTGCGCAACGCCGGCCCCCAGGGCGGCCCCGGCATGCCGGAGTGGGGCATGCTGCCGATGCCGACGAAGCTGCTGAGGGAAGGGCATCGCGACATGCTCCGCCTGTCCGACGCGCGCATGTCCGGCACCAGCTATGGCGCCTGCGTGCTGCACGTCGCCCCGGAATCCTGGATCGGCGGCCCGCTGGCCCTGCTGCGCACGGGCGACATCGTCAGCATTGACGTGCCGAACCGCTCGATCCGCATGGACGTGCCCGAGGCCGAACTGGAACGCCGCCGCGCCGCGTGGACCCCGCCCGCCCCACGGTTCGAGCGCGGCTACGGCTGGATGTTCACCCGCCACATCCAGCAGGCCAACGAGGGCTGCGACTTCGACTTCCTGCGCACCGACTTCGGCGCCGCGGTGCCCGAGCCGGTCATCTATTAGCCGGTCATCTACGAAGGGAGGCAGAACGCCATGGCACTGAAACCGGAAACCCGCGAGAAGCTGAAGCGGGTCAGCACCGCGACCCTGGCAACCACGCTGTTCAAGCGCGGCTTCCGCCAGCAGTTCATCCAGAACGTCCAGCCGCTCTCGCCGCTGGCCGAGAGCATGGTCGGCGAAGCCTTCACCCTCCGCTACATGCCTGCGCGGGAAGACCTGAACACGCTGGCGGTGTTCCGCGACCCGTCACATCCGCAACGCAAGGCGATCGAGACCTGTCCGCCCGGCGCGGTGATGGTGATCGACAGCCGCAAGGACGCGCGCGCCGCCTCGGCCGGCGGCATCCCGGTCACGCGCCTGATGCAGCGCGGCGTGGCCGGCGTGGTAACGGATGGTGGCTTCCGCGACTCGGCCGAGATCGCGGCCTTGGGTTTTCCGGCGTTCCACTCCCGGCCGTCCGCGCCCACCAACCTGACCATGCACCAGGCGATCGACATCAACGTGCCGATCGGCTGCGGTGACGCACCGGTATTTCCCGGCGACGTGGTGGTGGGGGATGGCGACGGCGTGATCATCCTGCCCGCGCATCTCGCCGACGAACTGGCCGAGGAAGCAACGGAGATGACGGCCTATGAGGATTTCGTCACCGAACAGGTCCGCGCCGGCCACTCGATCGCGGGACTGTATCCCGCAACCGACGAATCCAATGTCCACCGCTTCGCGGCGTGGCGGAAGGAGAAGGGGCGGTAATTCCGACAGCCCCACAACCGCCATGGCGGGCGCGGCCCCACCATCCACCCCTCTCCGGTACTCGGCCCAGGCGCGGCCGGTCGCCACGTGGCGGTAGGGCGGCGGCTTACCGGGACACCACCCGCAATCCCCTCCGCCGAACGCGCGGCGACGCCTCATCCGGCAGATCGAGCGGCAGCAGCGGCGCCTGCTCGCGCGCCCCGTGCCCAACCGTATCGGGCTCCTCGATCTCCGCTTCCGGGATGTCATGGCGGTTCAGATAGTTCGCCGCCAGGTTCCGGAATGCATAGTCCAGCAGCGAGGTCGCGGCGCGCACCGCCGGGTCACCCTCCACCACGCCCGCGGGGCCGAAGCGGGTAAACGTGAACGCCTCCACGAACTGTTCGAGCGGCACGCCGTGTTGCAGGCCCAGGCTGACCGCTATGGCAAAACTGTCCATCAGGCCGCGGAAGGCCGCGCCTTCCTTGTGCAGGCCAATGTTGATCTCACCCAGCGAGCCGTCCTCGTACTCGCCCGTGCGCAGGAACAGCTTGTGCCCGCCGACGGACGCCTTCTGCGTATACCCGGTGCGCCGCCCCGGCAGTTCCCGCCGCCGCGCCGCGGCCGCGGGCACGGCCATGGGAACCGGGCGGGGCGGCATGGCATGCATGAAGGGCGCGACCGCATCATGCATGGCCGCATGCGCGGCAGCACTCGCCACGGGCAGCGGGTTACCGCCGGCCAGGGCCATGGCAAGGGCCTTCTCACCGGTGACGCCGGCCGCGCCGAGCCACGCTCGGGCCCAGCGGGTCAGTGCCCCGTTTGGCGCCACCGCCGAGAAGGCCGGCGCGATCCCGCCGGTTTCGCAGCCAAGCAGCGCCTCCGCCAGGCCGGCGCGGGCAATCCCAGTGGTGGCGCGGTGCCGCAAGCCCTCAACGCCCGCCGCCGCTCGGCGGGCCGCCTGTGCCGCTTCCGCCAGGCCGCGCACGGGCACCGAGGCCGGTGGCGTGGGCCAGTCAAATGCGGCCGGCCGCATCGGTCCCATCACCCGGCCGATCCGCCCAGACGCCGACTCGGCACGTCCACGCAGCACCGCGGCCAGGCAGCGGGCGATGTCGCGCGCCGTGTCGCTGTCATACTCGATGCCCAGGGCGGCCAGCAGCCCGGCGAGGTCGGCCATGCCGATGTCGATGTCGCTCACGCGCGGCGCCGCCAGGGTCAGCGCCGTGACGGCTGTCTCGACGGCCTCGGCCAGGTCGGCGACATCGAACTGTCCGTCGCTGTCCAGGAATGCGGGCAGGTTCAGCACGAAGCCCGGCGCCTCGGCTGCCGTACCGCGCCAGACCGCCTCGGTCGGCGCACCGCGGCGCAGCAGGAGCAGCCGGTGCAGCCGGTCCGCCAAGGGGATGTCGGCGGGGGTGTCGATGCCGGCCTTGGTGGCCGCCGCGGCGATTGGCGCTATCCACGCCTGTGCCGCCGCAGGCAGCGTCACAGGGCCGGCGCCGGGGGCCAGCGCCGCCAGCGCGGCGGCTGCCTGGTCATCCCACGTCGCGGGCAGGGTGACGGGGCGGGGGGCCAGATCGGGGTCGGGCGATGCCTCGGTCCGGCGCATGCGTACGCCGTTCCAGGTGCGGTGGGGCGTGGTGCGGGGCGCTTTCATGTCGATCATGCTATGGCAGGCTCGGATGCCCGGACAAGGCATATTGTGGTAGTTATTCACATTCGCCCCAAAATCTTGGGGATATCCTGTGTATAGTCACGATTCCGCATCCCTGAACCGCATGCCCCCGCACTGCGTTGCGACAACTGGACCAAATGGCGGGGCCTGCGTATATGTCGCGACATGAATATCGGCACTTGGATCTTCACCAGGCTCAGGGGTCGCGAAGTCGGCACCGACGCCGCGGGCAACCGCTATTACGAGGAGAAAAGCCCGCGCCCGGATGCCCTGCGCGCCCGCCGCTGGGTGCTGTACAATGGCATGCCGGAGGCGAGCGCCGTCCCGCCGGAATGGCACGCCTGGCTGCACTACACCACCGATGTCCCGTTGCCGCTGACCCCCAGAATGCCATGGCAGAAGCCACACCTCCCCAACGCGACCGGCACGCCGCTCAGCTATCGTCCGCCAGGACATGACTATGAAGGCGGCAACCGCGCTCGTGCGACGGGCGATTACGAAGCCTGGACACCGAGCTAGCAGTTCGATGGGCCGTCATAGCGTGGCCGAGGTCATCACCGGCGCATTCGTCCTGGTGATCGCCATCGGGTTCCTGGCTTTCGCGGTATCGCATTCGGGCCGCTCGGTCGGCTCGGGCTATCCGCTGCACGCCAGCTTCGCCCACATCGATGGCTTGAACGTTGGCGGCGATGTCCGCATCGGCGGCGTGAAGGTCGGCACCGTCACCGATGAGCAGCTGGACCCCAAGACGTTCGAGGCTGTCGTCTCGATGTCGATCCAGGACGGGATCGAGCTGCCGAAGGATACCGGCGCCGCGGTCACCAGCGAAAGTCTGCTGGGCGGCAAGTACGTCTCCCTGTCACCGGGAGGGGACACGACGAACCTGAAGCCGGGAGACGCGATCACCGTCACCCAGTCCGCAGTCAGCCTGGAGGAACTCCTGGGCAAGTTCATCTTCAGCGTCACCAGCCTGAACAGCGGCAAGTCCGACGGATCATCGGGCGGCGGATCGCCATCCGCCGGCCAACCCAACAACCAACAGAACAACCAGGGCGGGTTGCCGCCGCTCGGCAAATGACCGTGGGGAACACATGATCCCGCCTGCTCCCACGCACTGGCCAGGACTCGACGGCAATGCCGTCGGCTGCCGCGAAAAACTCAAGATGCTGACCGAGAACTACGAGGAAGTGTCGCAGGTGCTGCAGGACGCGTTCGAGGACGCGATCCTGATGGGCGTCGAGGAAGACGCCATGCGGCAGATCCTCGCCGACATCGTCGCCGGCTTGGTTTCCCCCAAGCGGCGGCCGGCATGACGCCATCGAACCGAAGGGCTGGCCGGCATGCGCGCCGGGTTGGTGCGGCGCGCGAAATCGACGCGTGCAGGCGTTTCAGGGGAGCGCTACATGCCGCTGCGCGCGGCACCATGAAGCTGCTCCTCGCCGTCCTGGCGCCGTGCGCGGCACTCGCCCAAGGAGTGCAACAACCAGGAGAGCAGCCCCCGATACAGCAACAATGGCATCTCCGCGGCGCGGACCCGCTGCTGTCGCCCAACGCGCCGGCGCCGCCCGATGCGCAGCAAGCAGCGCCTGCTCTGCCCGACCCGCAGCAGGAGCGGGCGGAGCCGTTCACCCGGCCCAACATATGGGTGCCGGCAAGGGAAGCGAAGATCCAGGCCCTGGACAAGGTGAACGCCCAGTCCAGCGACCTGGTGATCAAGGTCGGCTAGTCCGCCACCTATGGCTCCTTGACGATCACCGTGAAAGCCTGTGTGGTGCGCCCGCCGGACCAGCCGGCCGATGCTGCAGCCTATCTGGACGTCACCGACAGCCACCCGGACTCGGAGGGTTTCTCCGGCTGGATGCTGGCGAAGGAGCCATCGGTATCGATGATGCAGAACCCGATCTACGACCTGCGCGTGTCCGGCTGCGCCTGAGCCATGGACAGGCTTCCGCCCTTCGGCCGCGCCGCGCTGATGCTGGACATGGACGGCACACTGATCGATCTGGCGCCAACGCCGGATGCGGTCGTCGTGCCGGAGGGACTGCCCCAAACGCTTGTAATGCTGCGCGATGCCTTGGACGGGGCGCTCGCCATCGTCACGGGCCGGCCGATCGAAACCGTGGATCGCCTGTTCGGCGACGCACCGGGCGCTGTCGCGGGGGAGCACGGGGGTGCCGTCCGCCGCTCCCCCGGCGCCGCCATCGAGCGGCCGGACCTGCCCGCGCCCCCGCCCGAGTGGCTGGAGGAAGCCGAGCGGTTGGCAGCGCGCTATCCTGGTGCCCTGCTGGAACGCAAGGCCCGCGGCTTCGCGCTGCACTACCGCCAGGCGCCGGAGGCCGAACCCGTCTTCCATGCCGCGATGCAGGCCATGGTCCGCTCCGCTCCCGCGTTCCAGCTCCTGCCGGCGCACAAGCTGTGGGAGATCCGCCCTGTCGGCGCCGACAAGGGCGGCGCGGTCGTGGCGCTCATGCAGCAGCCGCCGTTTGACCGGCGTATCCCGGTGTTCATCGGCGATGATGTCACCGACGAGGACGGTATGCGGGAGGCTCGCAAGCTCGGCGGTGCCGGCTACCGCGTTGATGCCGTGTTCGGCCGGCCCGAGGGTGTGCGCAACTGGCTGCGCCGCTGCGCCGAGGCCGGCCAGTGGGT
>DASQVN010000866.1:0-13746 GCA_035640755.1 Rhodopila sp. | reverse complement strand
GCCATCGCGGATGCCGGGCTCGAGCTGGGCGATATCGACGGGGTGTTCGCGGCGACCAGCACGCATGCGTTCCCGACGCTGTCGGTCGCGGAATATCTGGGGCTGCGGCCGCGCTACCAGGACGGGACGAATATCGGCGGCTCGAGCTTCGAGGCGCATCTGCTGAGCGCCACCATGGCGCTGGCGGCGCATCAGTGCGACGCGGCGCTGATCTGCTACGGGTCGAACCAGCGCACGGCCGGGGGCCGGCTGGTGTCGATGAGCGAGAAACAAGTGCACGAGGCGCCGTACAAGCCGCGGCACCCGATCACCGCGTATGCGCTGGCGGCGAGCCGGCATATGTATCAGTACGGGACGACGCGCGAGCAGTTGGCCGAGGTCGCCGTGGCGGCGCGGGCTTGGGCCAACCTGAACCCGGACGCGTTCGCGCACGGGCCGCTCAGCATCGAGGACGTGCTCGGCAGCCGGATGGTCAGCGACCCGCTGACGGTGGCGGATTGCCGCCTGGTGACGGATGGGGGCGGGGCCTGCGTGCTGGTGCGGCCGGACCGGGCGCGCGACCTGCCGCATCCGCCGGTCTATGTGCTGGGGGCGGCGAGTGCCGGGTGGCACCGGGCGGTCATGTGCATGCCGGACCTGACGGTGACGGCGGCGACCGAGAGCGGGGCGCGGGCGTACGCTATGGCCGGGCTGACGCATCGGGACGTGCGGCTGGCGATGGTGTACGACGCGTTCACCATCAACACGATCCTGTTCCTCGAGGATCTGGGATTCTGCGCGAAGGGCGAAGGCGGTCGGTTCGTGGAGGGCGGGCGGATTGCGCCCGGCGGCGCGCTGCCGGTGAACACGAACGGCGGCGGGCTGTCGTACTGTCATCCCGGGATGTACGGGCTGTTCCTGCTGATCGAGGCGGTGCGGCAGTTGCGCGGGACGTGCGGGGGGCGGCAGGTCAAGGATGCCGAGCTGGCGCTGGTGCATGGGAACGGGGGTGTGCTGTCGGCGCAGGCGACGACGGTTCTGGGCAATGTGATTTAGAGCCCATCCCAGTTGGCCTAGAGTCGGCCTACTGGGATGGGCTCTCAGCCAACCGGTTCCTCGGCCTCCACCAGAACCTGTGCGGCGTGGCGGACGCAACGCTCGAACACATCCAGGTCATGCCAGCGGTCGCGGCTGTCCTCGGCCAGGACGCCGCCGGTGTCGGCGCAGGCGGCCTCGATCATCAGGTTGTCGAGCAGGCCGAACTGCTCGATCAGCAGGTTGTCGGGGTCCCACCATGAGCCATCGGGGTCCTGGCGGCCAGGCATCAGGGCCAGCGTGCGCTCCAGAAACGGCGCCGCCACCGTGGCGTAGCCGAAAACCTTGCGGCCGAGGCCGCGGGCGTAGCCGACCTCGTACACCGTGCCGGCATCCGCGCTTGGACCGCGGAACGGCGTCAGGTTGGCGATCACCGCGGCGCAGCTTCGGATGCGGGCCTCGTTCTGCAGGGCGATCCGGCGCCAGGGGGGCAATGAGGCCCACTCGGGTTGCTCGGCGGCCGGTTGATCGAGGGGAGAGACGCCGACCAGGCCGTAGGCGGCGCAGATGGCCTGCTTGCGCGCCAGCCAGGCGACGGGGTCCCGCAGGAACACGTCGGGACCCGCGAGGTAGACGCACGGTCTCATTCAGGCATCGGTCTTATCGGTCTTGGTGCAGTCAGGCCTGCAGCACCGCCACGCCGGGCAGGGTCTTGCCCTCCAGCCACTCCAGGAAGGCGCCGCCGGCGGTCGAGACGTAGCTCACGTCATCGATCACCCCGGCGTGGCGCAGTGCGGAGACCGTATCGCCGCCGCCGGCGATGCTGCGCAGGCTGCCGATCCGCGTTGCCTCGGCCACCGCATGGGCCACGGCGGTGGTGGCAGCATCGAAGGGCGGTGTCTCGAAGGCGCCCAGCGGGCCGTTCCACACCAGGGTACGGAGCGTGGGCAGCAGCTTGGCCAGCACATCGACGGTGGCGGGACCGACATCGAGGATCATTCTGTCGGCCGGAACGGCATCGACGCTGACCGTCTGCGTCGGCGGGTTGGGCTTCAGCTCGGCGGCGACCACGGCATCGACCGGAAGGACGATCCGGCAGCCGGATTTCTCCGCCTGCGCCAGGATGCCGCGGGCGGTGTCATGCATCTCGGCCTCCTGCAGCGACTTGCCGACGGATTTGCCCTGGGCCGCAAGGAAGGTGTTCGCCATGGCGCCACCGATCACCAGCACGTCGACCTTGCCGAGGAGGTTGCCCAGCAGCTCCAGCTTGGTCGAGACCTTGGCCCCGCCAACGATCGCCGCCACCGGACGCGCCGGGGAGCCGAGGGCGGCCTCCAGCGCCTCCAGCTCTGCCTGCATCAGCCGGCCGGCGTAGGCGGGCAGGATGCGCGCCACGCCTTCGGTGCTGGCATGGGCGCGGTGGGCGGCGGAGAATGCATCATTGACGTAGATGTCGGCCAGCTTCGCCAGGGCGGCGGCGAAGATGATGTCGTTCTTCTCCTCCCCGGCGTGGAAGCGGGTGTTTTCCAGCAGCAGGACGTCGCCGCGCTTGAGCAGCTCGACCGCCTGTTCGGCAGCGGTGCCGGTGCAGTCCTCGACGAAGCGGACGCGCTGGCCGAGCACCTGTTCGAGGGCGGAGGCGACGGGGGCGAGCGACATGGAGGGGACGCGCTTTCCGTTCGGCCGGTCGAAGTGGCTGCAGACGATGACCTTGGCACCCTTGTCGGCCAGTTCGCGGATGGTCGGCAAAAGGCGCTCAATGCGGGTCAGGTCGGTGATCCTGCCGTCACGCACGGGGACATTGAGATCGGCACGCAGCAGGACCCGCTTGCCGGCGACATCAACAGCATCGAGGGTGCGGAACGGCATTTTGCGAACTCCGAGGCGACAGGAAGCAGGCGGGTTTAGCGCGTCTGTGGCGGAAAGGCCACGTACGCACGCCGTGGTCCTGGGATGAAATCAGCCATCCATGCGAAACGCCGGATGCGGGGTTTCAGCGCAGCGGCGCATGGCGGCGAACAGGGACTCGGCGTCCTGGTCCGGCAGGGCGAGGTTGAAGTGCGTCCGCAGCGTATCCCGTGCCTGTTCAACGCTGTCGAGCGTGCAGGTTTCCTTTGCATGGTTGATCTGGACGCCGGTCATTCGGCGGATGTTGAACCTGGTGTTGATCAGGGTCTGGCGGCAGCCCTGACCCGGCCGTGCGGCTATGACGGCATTGGTGAAGGGGCTGCCCGGGAAGGTCGAGGTGAACCAGTTGGCTGCGACATGGTCAGCCGGCGTACTGGGGTCGTCGGTGTAGCGGTAGAGCGGGCGCCATTCGTCATCGAAATCCGCCTGCACCACGCTGTAGCCGGGCCGGACGAGAATCCGGAATGCCTCGAGCGGGGTGGTCTGCACCCGATCCGGCACCAGTGCGAGCGGCCAGGTGGGGGTCAGGTTGCCGAATCCGACATCGGCGAGGAACGCGCCCTCCGGCAGGGCCACCTTGACCATGACGTGCGTGCGTGGCCGGTCGTCGGTCTCCGCGGCGCCCATGACGACACGGCCCATGAGCATGGTGGTGTGGAAACCCAATGCGTCGAGTGCGGCTTTGAGCAGGGTGTTCTGCTCGAAGCAGTAGCCGCCGCGCCTGCGCCGGACCAGCTTGTCCTGCACGGAGGCGAGATCGATGCAGACGGGGCGGCCCAGCATGATGTCGAGGTTCTCGAACGGGATGGCGGCCGTGTGGGCGGCGGTGACCGCGCGCAGGCTGGGGAGGGATGGTTCGGCAGGCCGCGGCAGGGCGATCCGATCCAGGTACGCGTCGAGGTCGAACATCTCCGGGTCCGTGTTCGTAGTGAGGCCAGGCCGATTCGCCCGTGCATGATAATCCGGAACGACATCAAATGCGATGCTGCACTGCGGGCAGGAGTGCTATAGCGCGATCCGCTCAGACTGCCGCGGATAGCGGTGCGGACCGCGCCACAGCTTGTTGTTCGAGCGCGTGATCGACGGTTTCGGACGGATCCGCGTCAACCGATCGCGCGCCAGCCTGAGGCATCACCTGGAAGGATTCCTCGATGATCAAACGGCCGGAAAAGTATCAGGACTTCCACGACCCGCAGGCGCATCCGCGCTATACCGGCATAGCGAGCTTCTTTCGCGCCCCGATCTCGGGCGATCTGCGCGATGTGGACATCGGCATCATCGGGGTGCCGTTCGACGGCGGGGTGACGAACCGGACCGGCACGCGCCACGGCCCGAGGGCGGTACGGGAGCAGTCAACCCTGCTGCGCCGGATCAACGGCGCGACCGGCGTCACGCCGTTCAAGAGCCTGCGTGTGCGTGACCTGGGGGATTGCTGGCTGGAGCAGCCGTATGAGCTGCAGACCGCGCATGCCGAGATCGAGAACTATTACCGCAAGGTGGTCGATGCCGAGGTGGTGCCGCTGTCGGTCGGCGGGGATCATTCCATCAGCCTGCCGATCCTGCGCGCGATCGCGCTCGATGGCCCGGTCGGCATGGTGCACATCGACGCCCATTCCGACACGGGCGACGACTACATGGGATCGCGCTTCCACCATGGGGCGCCGTTCCGGCGCGCGGTGGATGAAAACCTGCTCGATCCGCGCCGGGTAATTCAGATCGGCATCCGCGGCACAACGAATGACCCCGACATGTGGGGCTTCAGCGAGCGCAGCGGCATGCGGGTGCTCGGAATGGACGAGTTCCACGACAAGGGCTGGCGCTATGCGGTGGCCGAGGCGCGGCGGGTAGTCGGCGCCGGCCCCGCCTACCTGTCGTTCGACATCGACAGCCTGGACCCGAGCGAGGCGCCCGGCACCGGCACGCCGGAGGCCGGCGGGATCACGGCGCTGGAGGCGCTGCGGCTGCTGCGCGGGTTGCGCGGGCTCGGGTTCATCGGCGGCGACCTGGTGGAGGTGTCGCCGCCGTTCGATGTCGGCACGATCACGTCATTCAATGGCGCGTCGGTGCTGTTCGAAATCCTCTGCCTGCTTACGGAAGCCAGGCTTGGGCCGGTGCTCGAGGCCGAGATCGGTCAGCACGGCGCCGGCTGACCGTTGCTGCAGGTCGGGGGAGAGCCGGGGGGCACCACGACGGTGGTGTTCTTCGGCGGCGGGTTGGAGCTGAAGCTCAGGCAGCCGCCAAGCCCGAGAGGAATCAGGCAGACAAGCAGCAGTTTCTTCATGCGTGTGGCTCCTTTCAGGACGATACCGTACTCAAGTGGCGACGACGCGGGCATGACGGAACAAGAACCATCGTCAATTGCCCGTGGGATGGGTGTTGCTAGAGTCCGTGCCTCGGGACACAGGCACGTACTCCACCGCGTTTGGGTCCCGCGCCATGCTGGATGGCGGCGCTTCCGCCGCCGTGACGGAAGGGATCACCGCCCGCGCGGGTGCAGGCCGGCGAGGAGGGCGGGAATGAACACCAGGCTGCTCAGCAGTGTGCAACCGAGGCTGATCAGCAGCAAATCGCCCATGCTCGCCGTACCCGGATGGGCCGAGAGGGCTAGCGAGCCGAAGGCGGTGCCGGTGGTCAGCGCCGAGAACAGGATGGCGCGCGCGGTGGCGCTGCCCAGCGGGTGCCGCTGCCCCATGCGCCAGTTCATCACGAAGTAGATGTTGAACGACACGCCAACCCCCAGCAGCAGCGGCAGTGCGATGATGTTGGCGAAGTTGAGTGGCAGCGGCAGTACGACCGCGACCAGCAGCGTCAGCAGCGCCGACATCAAGAGCGGCGCCAGCACCAGCGCTGCATCCATGACCCGGCGCAGCAGTGCGAGCAGGATTACCCCGATCGCGATCACCGCGTAGCCGGCGGCATGGCGGAAAGCGCCGACGATGGTGTCGGCCGTCGCGGTGATGGTGACGGCGGAGCCGCCTGCGTTGGGCGCGACAGCAGTCACCTCCTCGACGAAGCGGCGGAGGCCGGTGGGCGTCTGTGCCTCGGGTTTCGGGTTCACCTGGATGCGCGCCCGGCCGTCGGGCAGCAGCCAGTCGCGCGCGAAGTCAGGCGGGATCGACGACAGGGTGACCGGTTCGGCGCTCAGCGCGAGGCGCAGATGGTTCAGCTGCTCCGGCAGGAAGCGGGTCAGCACATCGTTGACGGTCGTGACGACGCCATCGGGTGCCGACTGGATGCGCTGAAGGTCGTCGGCTACCCCGGCCAGCGGCGTATCCTTCGGCAGCTTCGGCAGGGCCGGTGCGATCTGCGCCACCGCGGCCTTGGCGGCGAGCCTGACATCCTCGGCGGTGACCGGCGCAACCGAGCCGTGGGGCTGCAGGGTGGGCGAGAGGATGCCGTTGGCGTCGGCGATGATGGCGAGCTTCTGGGACTGGTCGTCAGGGATGAAGCTGTTGATGCTGATGACGCCGTTGACGTCCGGCAGCGCTCGCAGCTTGTCGGCCAGCGTGTGGGCGTCCTGGGCGTTCGGCGCGATGACGTCGATCGTGTAGGGGTTGGTGACCGGGTTGTTGATCAGCTCACGCAGCGTGCGCATTGCCTCGGTGTTCGGGTTCTTGGTGTCCAGCGGGTCGGAATCGAATTGCAGCCGCGGTGAGAGGGCGACGGCCGCGACGGCCAGCACGCCGAAGACGGTCAGGATCGCGCGGCGCCGGCGCGCCACCACGGGGTCGATGCGGCCGGCCCAGGCAAAACCGACCTCGCCCGCCTCCCCATGCGGGCGGAACAGGGTGATGGCGGCAGGCAGGAAGCCGAGTGTGCAGGCGAAGGCGAACAGCATACCGACCCCCGCGATCAGGCCGAGTTCGGCCACGCCGGCGAAGGCGGTAGGGACGAAGGCAAGAAAGCCCGCCGCGGTCGCGAGGGCGGCGATCAGGATCTGCACGCCGACCCGCCGCGCGGTCACGGTCATGGCCATCGCGGCGTCCCCGGCCTCATATCTGTACTCGCGGTAGCGGACCGAGAACTGGATGGCGAAATCGACCGCAATGCCAACGAACAGTACCCCGAAGCCGACGGAGACGAGGTTCAGGGTGCCGACCGCAAGCGTGGCGAACAGCAGCGTCAGCATCAGGCCGAGCACCAGGGTCATCAGGATGGGGACGATGAAGCGCCAGGAATGGACGGCGAGGAACAGCCACAGCGTGATCAGCACGAAGCTGCCGATCAGCCCTGCAACGGCACCTTCGGCGACCGAGGCGAATTCCTCATCGGCCAACGCAATCTGCCCGGTGATGTGGACCTGTGCGGTGCCGGCCTCGACATAGGGCAGGTGCGCGATGATGCCGCGCATCACGTCGGTGGCCTCGCCGCCTGGTTCCAGCGCGCCGTAGTTCTGTTTCGGCTGCACCAGCACGAAGCGGTACTTGCCGGCCAGGTCGGTCAGGCCGCCGCCCAGCAGGTTCTGCCAGGACAGGGGCTTGGGATGGCCGTTCAGGGCGTCGGCCATGGCCTGATGGAAGGCGCTGATCGGGCCGTTGTAGGGGGCGAGGTCGGTGCCGGCCTGCGTGACGCCCATGCCGAGCAGCGAGAGCGCGGCGAACAGGCCGCGGGCCGAGGGGTCAGAGACGAGCTGGCCGAGGAAGGGCTGCGCGTCAATCGTCTGGTCCATCAAGGAGGTGAGCTGCGGCGTATCGAGGAACAGCAGCCCCTCCTTCTGCAGGAAGGGACTGGAGTCGGGGCGCCGCGCGGTCAGGAAGTGCTGCTTGTCCTTGGAGACCTGGTCCAGCAGGGCGTCCGCGGTGGCGTCCGCCTCCTCGGGGATGCGGGCGCTGACGACGGCGACCAGCAGGTCGCGGAACTGCGGGAAGTCGCGATTCATCGCCTCGGCCTGTTGGCGCCAGGGCAGGTCCTTGCTGAACATCAGGTCGGTATCGGTGGACACCCCCAGGTGCGATTTGGCGACCCAGCCGGACAGGACGGCCAGCAGGATCCCGGCAAGCACGACAGGTACGGCATGGCGGCGGCTGAAATCGACCAGCCCGGCAAGAACACTGATCAACATATGAAAGGGGGGCTTCCAAACTGGAGGGGACGGACTTCCGTCAAGAATGACGAGCGGCGCCGGGGGTTGCCTTTGTCGCTGCCCCGCGGGCGCCTCCTGATAGTCAGGGAGCGCCTGCGGGTCCACCGTCAAGGTGAAAACCTGGTTGGCGGTATGATTCACGCTTTCCGTGATTCACGCTCTCCGGCGATTCCCCGGCAAGCGATCACGCTTTGGCCTTGAGCGATCGGCATGCCGGGGCTATAGGCGCCGGCTTGCGCCGCCGGTCGGGATCGGCGGCGCCATGGCAAGGAAGAGGCAGATGAAGTCCGGCATCCACCCAGAATACCACGAGATCACCGTCATTATGACCGACGGCTCGCAGTTCAAGACCCGTTCCTGCTATGGCAAGCAGGGTGACACGCTGCGGCTCGATATCGACCCGAAGTCGCATCCGGCCTGGACGGGCGTGCAGCGCATCGTGGATACCGGCGGCCAAGTGGCGAAGTTCAACAAGAAGTTTGCCGGGCTCGGTATCAAGAAGTAGGCATCTGCCGGCGCGGGCCCTCTTAGCCTAATCATGGCGGGCCTAATCATGCCGGCGCCGGCGGCGCATCGAGGCAGCCAGGCGGAGTGCCGGCAGCGCGAGCTGGGAGTAGGTCCCGAACTGCTGCATTCCCTCGATCGCGCGCTGGCGCACCGCAACGGCTTCGCGTTCAGCGGAGCTCGGGGCGGATCGTGCGGCGAGCGCGAGGAAGAGGAGCGCGATCAGCAGATCGACGCCGCCGACGATCAGGCATGCGTTGTAGAAGCCGAGATTCGCCGATGCATTCAGTGCGTACCAGGCAATGACATGCACGAATACCAGGACAGCGAGCATGAATAGGAGCGCGACAATGGCAAACACGATGCGCTGGACATAGCGCCCAGCCATCGCGCGCAGCCGAAGCGTTTCCGCCTCGGCCGCGATGCGCGCCAGCCTGACAGGGTTCATCAACGCATCACGCGGCCGATGACCCAGCCGATCGCCGCGGCAATCGCGATCGCCAGCAGGGGTTGGTTTCTCACCTGTCCTGAGACCATTTGCGACTGGTCATTGACCATTTTCCGCGCGCTGGAGTACGCGTCCTGTGCCTGCCCCGCGAGACCCGACACGGCCGGCGTCACGCGGTCCTTCATCAGGCTTTCCACTTCCGCCCGCAGCCGAGCGATCTGGGCCTGGGTATCCTCCAGCTTGCGGCTGACATCATTCGTGAGTGCCATGCGGTGCTCCTTCCGAATTACGACGCGCGGATAACGAGACCTGGGTATGCGGGTTGCGCAGCCGCGCTGGATCAGAACCCACTTGCAACGGCGACACGATCGGGTGCGCGCACACCCCGGCAAACGCGCCTGTATAAACGCACGAGCGGGCAAAACGGCGAGTGCCGCACAGCCGGTTGAACGAAGCTGGTCGGGTTGTGAACGAGGGTTGTCAGGTACCGGTACGGGTCCTGGGCCGAAAGGCAAGTGCCTCGGCGACGTGGACGCGGCCTACCGCCTCGGCGCCGGCGAGGTCGGCGATGCTGCGGGCAACCCGCAGCGTGCGGGTGTAGCCACGCGGCGAGAGGTGCAAGCGCTCCATCGCCTGTTCCAGCAGCGCGCGGGCATCGGGTGCGGCGGCGATCAGGCCGGCGTCGGCCTCGGCGTTATTGGGCGGGCCGTCGGCGCCGTAGCGGGCGGCCTGCAGGGTGCGCGCCTGGGCGACCCGGGCCGCGATTGCGGCGGTGGGTTCGCCGGGCGGGGCGTGCGCCAGCTCTGCGGCGGTGGCTGGCTGCACGTCCACCGACAGGTCGATGCGGTCCAGCACCGGCCCGCTCACCCTGCCCTGATAATCCTCCCCACACCTCGGCGCTCGGCTGCAGGCGCGTCCGGCATCGCTCAGATAGCCGCAGCGGCATGGGTTCATGGCGGCGACCAGCTGGAAGCGGGCCGGATAGGTGACATGGGCGGCGGCGCGGGAGACCGTGGTGCGGCCGCTCTCCATCGGCTGGCGCAGGGATTCCAGGGCCTGACGCGGAAACTCCGGCAGTTCGTCGAGGAAGAGCACACCGCGGTGCGCCAGACTGACCTCGCCGGGTTTCGCGCGGTGGCCGCCGCCAGTTAGCGCCGCCTGCGAGGCCGAGTGGTGCGGCTCCCGGAACGGCGGGCGCATCACCAGGCGGCCGCCATCCAGCAGCCCGGCGACGCTGTGGATCATGCTGACCTCCAGCGCCGCCCGCGGGTCGAGATCGGGCAGCAGGCCGGGCAGGCGCGCGGCGAGCATCGACTTGCCGGCGCCGGGCGGACCGACCAGCAGCAGGTTGTGACCGCCGGCGGCGGCAATCTCCAGCGCGCGGCGGGCGGTCTCCATCCCCTTCACGTCGCGCATGTCGGGAGCGGCCGAGGCGGCAGCGACGCCAGAGGTACCGGGCGGGGTCAGCACCTGCGTGCCCTTGAAGTGGTTGATCAGACTCAGCAGGTCGCGCGGCGCCAGCACCTCGATCCGGCCGGCCCAGGCGGCCTCACCACCCTGCCCTGCGGGACAGATCAGGCCCCAGTCGTGCGACGACGCGCCGATGGCGGCGGGCAGCACGCCGGCGACCGGGTTGAGCACGCCGTCGAGCGAGAGTTCGCCGAGGGCGGCGTAGCCGGCGGTTTCCTCCCGCGGCACGACATCCATGGCGGCCAGCAGGCCGAGGGCGAGGGGCAGGTCGAAGTGGCTGCCTTCCTTCAGCAGATCGGCGGGTTTCAGGTTGATCAGCACCCGCTTCGGCGGCAGCGACAGGCCCATGGCGGCGAAGGCGGCACGCACACGCTCCCGCGCCTCGGCCACCGCCTTGTCGGGCAGGCCGACCAGAAGAAGCGCTGGCGTGCCGGGGGCGATCTGCACCTGCACCTCGACTGGCACGGCCTCGATCCCGGCGAACGCGAAGGTGTTGGCAATGGCCATGGAGGAGGACAGGGTGCGGCGGCTCATGGCCGGCACTCTGGCCGGGATTGGTAAAAAAAGTGGTAACGCGCCGCGGGATTCGTGCCGGCGCCGGCTGGAGGGGGCCAGGACGGTTGAACGGCCCGGGCCGCCGCCGCATTCTCTCAGGCGTCGTTCCTGACAAGAATGAGGCGTTTCCATGCCGTTCGACGAATCCGGTCATCGCCGTGGCCGCCGCCCCGGCCGGAACGTGTTTGGCGACCCGATCGGCGTCTGCTCCATCGATCCGATGACCGGGTTCTTCCGCAACGGCTGCTGCGAAACGAGCCCCGAGGACCTGGGCAGCCACACGGTGTGCGCGGTGATGACCGACGAATTCCTGGCGTTCAGCAGGTCCCGCGGCAACGACCTGTCCACGCCTCGCCTCGAGTTCGGCTTCGCGGGGCTGAAGGCGGGCGACCGTTGGTGCCTGTGCGCGCCCCGCTGGCAGGAGGCGCTGGAGGCCGGGGCGGCGCCGCAGGTGGTGCTGAGGGCAACCGAGGAGGGTGCGCTGCGCTACTGCCGCCTCGCCGACCTGACCCGCTACGCGATCGATCTGAGCTGACTGTATTCTTCACTGCCGACACGCATTTCGGCCACGCGGGTGCGCTGGGGCTGTACAAGCGGCCGTTTGCGTCGGTTGCGGCGATGGATGCTGCCATGGTCGAGCGCTGGAACGCGGCGGTTGGACCAGATGACGAGGTCTGGCACCTGGGGGATTTCGCACTGCGGATGACGCCAGCCGACACTGGCGCGCTGCTGCATGGCCTGCACGGGCGGAAGCACCTGGTGACCGGCAACAATGATCCGCCCGCGATCGCGGCGTTGCCGGGGTGGATAAGCGTGCAGCCCTACGCCGAGATCATGGTCGCAGGGACACGCCTGGTGCTGTGCCATTATGCGTTCCGCACCTGGAACGGCATGGCCAGGGGCGCGCTGAACCTGCATGGGCACAGCCATGGGCGGCTGAAGCCCCTGCCACGGCAGGTCGATGTCGGGGTGGATGCCTGGGATTTCCGCCCGGTCACCCTGGACCATCTTCTTGCCCGATAATCCTTGCTCCGAGGCTGGCCGGCTGGCACCAAGCGCCGCCATGAGGTTTCCCATTCCCTGGCTGGACCGCGCCGCGCTGGTCAGTGTCATGCTGCTGCCGGTGCTGCTGCTGCACGCACATGGCATCGCCGAGGGCGCGATCGCCGTTGCCGATGTCTGCCTGCTGGCGGCCAGCGCGCTGCGCCATGACTGGCGCTGGCTGCGCACGCCGTGGTTCCGCATCGCGGGCGCCTGGTGGCTCTGGCTGGTGGTCTGCTCCCTGCCCTTGCCCGTGATCGGGGTTGGCGAGGGGCGCGCGCACTCCCTGGTCCAGGCGATCGTGATGGTGCGCTTCCTGATGCTGGCGGCATGCCTGGAACATCTGGCGCTGCGTGCGGACAAGGCGCGGCGGTGGATGTTCGGGCTGGTGGCGGCCTCGGCCGTCTGGGTCGGCGGGAATGCGCTCATCCAGCAGGTCTTCGGCCATAACCTGCTGGGCTGGCCGCGCAGCGGGGATGGCGAGTTGACCGGACCGTTCCGCAAGCCGCGAGCCGGGCCGGCGCTGGCGCGCATCCTGATCCCTGCGATCCTGCCGCCGGTCTCGGCGCTGCTCGGGCGGCACCGGGCGGCGGCGGCGGTGGGCGCCTATGCGCTGCTGCTGCTGGGCGTCGTGGTGATGGTGCTGATCGGCCAGCGCATGCCGCTGGTGATCAGTGTCTTCGGCCTGGTTGTCGCGGCGGTCCTGATGCCACGGCTGCGGCCGCTCGTGCTGGCGGGGGCTGTTGCGGGCGGGCTGCTGCTGGCGGCCTCCCCGGTCGTGGCGCCGAGTGCGTACTACCGGCTGGTGGAGAAGTTCTCCGGCCAAATCGAGCATTTCGCGGTCTCGCACTACGGCAAGCTGTACGCGCGGGCGTGGGAGATCGGCGTGCAGAACCCGGTCACCGGCCTCGGGTTCGACGGTTTCGCCACCGGGTGCAAGGAGCCGCGCTATTTCCGCCCCTCGTTCGACGGCAGCATCGCGGATGGCGGCGGGGCGGTGATCTGCTGGGATCATCCGCACAACTACTACTTCCAGGCATTGGCTGACGGCGGCTTTGTCGGGTTGGTACTGTTCTCGGCGACGGCGGTGGCGTGGTTGACGGCGCTGGGCCGCGGGCTAGGGCGCGACCCCGAACCGGTGCGGGTTGCGCTGTTCGCTGCGGCGTTTCTGCAGCTCTGGCCGATCCAGTCGAGCACCGCATTCTACGGCATGCCGATCGGTGGCTGGTTCTTCCTGCTGCTGGGCTGGGGGCTGGCGGAGGCGCGCTGGCGCCCGCTGCGGGAGGCTCGCGGGCGGCGGACGGATCAGTCGCAGGGACAGCCCTCGGTCGGTCCGGTGGCCTGACGGACCAAATGGTGGTCGATCCACTCGGCCACCAGCAGACGAGCCTCACTGAGCGACGCTTCCGGGTGGTGGATCTTGTACAGGGTGGTGCAGGCCTGGAAGGCCGACATGTCGTCGGTGCCGATCTGGCGCAGCTCTTGGTATGCGGTCACCACGGCGCGTTCACACCGCCTGGCGATCTGGCTGACATGCGCCATCGTACGGACACCCTCCTGTTTGTTGCGACTGATTCGCATCTAAAGCGCATGCTATCGGCTCTGGTTGCAGACGGCAAGCGCGAGTGGCCGTGGCGCGGCCATTTTCTGCTTATAACGCATTATGGCGCGGTCCGCCGAGCTTGATCCGTTCACAGGCGGGGATCGTGCGATAAGGGATTGT
>DASQVN010000865.1:0-5758 GCA_035640755.1 Rhodopila sp. | reverse complement strand
GCGTTATTGAACAGCAGGTGAACGCGATCGGTCGCGTGCTGGGCTGAAACCTCGTCACGGAATCGCAGCACGTCGGCTTCATTGGAGACGTCGGCGACGTGCGAGGTGACGCGCAGCCCCTGTGGCAGGCCGGCCGCCTCGCACAGACGCTGGGTTTCCGCCATGCCGCGGGCGGACACATCGCACATCGCGATGGCGCAACCCTCGGCCACCAGTTGACGCACGAGTTCGCGGCCCATCCCAGAGCCGCCGCCGGTCACGACGGCGATCCTGCCGGAGAAGTCTTTCATCGGTTTTCCTCCCTCGCGGTCGCGCCGCCGGCGATCAAGTCCGGCGGGTCGATCCGTGTCCATACCACTAAACGGACCAATGGGCACTTTCTGGCGCCGCGCTTGCCATCGCAGTCATCATATCCGCGGCTTCTGTCCGATACAGGGCACGCGGCCTGCAAACGTTCGGCAGAATGCCTGCTGCCGTCTTCGTGGTAACGGAGATCACATCCAGACCCTAAATCGACCCGCCACCCGACAGCACATCGCCGAACAGGTCCCAACTCTTGCCGCTCCAGCGCATCATCTGGATTTGGCTAATCGTGTGGTAGTTGGTTGGGCTGGTGTTCACGCGGATGCCAGGAAGCAGCGACGGCACTTCCACGTTCTTCAGGTTAGTCGCCTGCTTCATCAGGTTCTCGCGTGAGAAGTCGTTGCCGCACTGCCTTAGCACCGGGATCATCGTCATCACCGCGCCGAAGCCGTAGACATAGAAAGCATCGTTCAAGTCAGCGCCCGGCAGGTACTTGTTCATCACCTCCCGCCACAGCGCGAGGCCGGGATCGTCCTTCCACTTCGGGTCGGTGGGGTCCTTGTAGTATTGGTTGCTGATGACGCCGATGGCCTTGTCGGCACCGGCCGGCTCGATGACCGCGCCGACCGAGCTTGAGACGTTGGTCAGCAGCGTCAGCGGATTCCACTTCATGTCGGCCAGCTTGCGGATCGCCTGGGCAGCGAATTTCGGTGTCGCCGCGATCAGCATGGTGGCCACATTTGCCTGCTGTAAGGAGATCATCTGGCTGTCGATCGTTGCGTCCGACACTTCAAAGGAGACGGCGGTGACGAGCTTGTCGAAGCGGTCGCCCAGCACGTCCTTAAACCCGATCAGGTAATCCTTACCGAAGTCGTCGTTCTGATACAGGACGCCGATCTTGCCTTCGGGTTTCTCCTTCAGCGTGTATTTGGCGAAGATTTGCGCTTCCACACGGTAGCTCGGCTGCCAACCGATCGTCCACGGCCAGGAGGAGGGGTCCTGGAACTTGTCGGCGCCGCTGCCCACGAACAAGTCGGGCACCTTCTTCTGGTTGACGTATTTAAGGAACGCACTGTTCGCCGCGGTGCCGAGCGTGTTGCATAGACAGGCCACCTCGTCCTGCTCCACCAGGCGGCGCACCTGCTCGATCGCTTTCGGCGGCGAATAGGAGTCGTCGTAAGATAGGAACTTCACCTTGCGCCCGTTGACTCCGCCCTGGTCGTTGAACCATTGCCAGGTCGCGGTGTGCGCCCGCCCGATGGCACCGTACGCCGAAGCCGGGCCGCTATAGGCCGCGGTGCTCCCGATGCGGATTTCCGTGTCGGTGACGCCGCCCACCGCGCGCCTGACGACGAAGGGTGCTGCCGCCACGAACCCACCGCCCGCCGCCACCTTTAGCACACTGCGCCGCCGCATAATGCGCCCCCCTGGATTTCTCGCTTACCCACGAACTACTGCACGCACCATCGCGCAGGGCAAGCCCGCGCTGGTATCGGGCGCTGGGCATCAGATTGCTGTGTCGTTCGGAAATGAAGATTGCAGCGTGGCCGCTTGCCGCCAAGCCGCCGGTCCCGGCCGCATCTCGCCATCATCGACACGCAAGGCGTCAAGTGCACCGTCGTGCGCGGGCCACGAGGCTATGACGCAGGCAAGCAGGTGCTAGGACGCAAGCGCGGCGCTCTGGTCGATGGCAATTGGCTGGCTGTGGGGGTTGTCCTGCCTCAGTGCAGGACCGCAACGTACCGCCGGCCCTGAACCACGGCTCGAGTGCATGGTCGAGCTTGCGCCTGGCCCACTTCGATAAGGCATTCACCGCTGACGATTGCCGCGCCTGGGGTAGGAGCCTGGTAGCCGGGTATATTACCGGGCATGTTGCTGCGGGTGAGAGATGCCCGGATCGCAGCGTCGAGCACTCTTGTGATCAGTTCCTCCGGCACCGGATCGGGACGAAGGCGACGCCGTGCGCGAGCCGTGTAGATGGTTTCGAACAGGTCAGTCGCGGGCAACGCAGAATCGGCATACACCCCCCTCGTATCGTTAATGGCCCATTGTGTCCAACCTCGGCAGCCTTGCTCAAGCGAGGGGGCACGCCCACGCCTGCCCTCATGCCCGTGAGCTGACCGTCCCGTGGCGCCATCCGATCTGGCTGAAGCGACCCAACTCCGCCATTAGATCGAAACGCGGGAGACTTCGCAGCAACCACCGCGGTGCCCAGTGGTGCCGCTGATGGGATCGCGCGCCGATGGATCGACAGTCAGGTTGTAGTTCGATCCAAGTGGGCTGAATGGATCATAGTCCGGAGCATTTACTTCAGGCGCCGCTTGCCACCAACCATGCTCGCCAACGACTATCCGCGTATCAATATTGGCATTGAGCACTGCCCGGGCCCGCATCGCGCCCGTTTGGGTCTCGACGCTTACCCAGTCTCCCGCCGTAATTCCACGTTGTGCCGCAGTCTCCGGATGCAGCATCACCTCTGGGTGCATCGCGCGCCGACGTAGGCCCGGCAGCGCACGGTGTTGGGTCTGGCAGAAGAGCGTGGGCTTGGCGCAAGTGAGCACGAGCGGGTAGCGTTCCATCTGACGAGGCGATGGCGGCACGAATTCAGGCATTGGCGCGTAGCCGTTTAGCTGTAGGGTCTCGGACCAGAACTCCACCTTGCGCGAGGGTGTAGCAAAGCCACGCGCATTGCCCTGGGCGTCCGGCTCGGTGTGCTTGGCATAACGGCTCGTGAGCGGCACGCGGATACCGCTTGGCTCGGCCCTCAGGGCTTCCAGGCTCAGACCACTCTGCGTAAGTTGGTGACGGTAGGCTGCCTCAACGTCCCCGTTCCAGAAATGCTCGCCCAGTCCAAGGCGGACCGCGAGATCGAAGATGATGTCGATGTCGGACCGAGCCTCGCCCTGCGGTGGCACGACTGCCTGGCGAAGCTGCACAAGGGACTGGGCGTCAGCGTTGATCTCGAAGCCGAAACGCAGCCCCTCCCGTTCAAAGCAGGAAGCAACGGGCACTACGATGTCGGCCAGCTCCGCAGTCGGATTCATGAACAAGTCAGCGTGCAGGTAGAAATCGAGCGCTGCGAGAGCTTGCCGCCCGCGCAGCGGGTCCGAAAAAGCAAGCAGCAAGTTCGAGCCGAATCCGACCAGCCCGCGCATGGGATACGGTTCGCTATCCAACACCGCGCGGTAGAAATCCTGTGCCGAGACGTTATTCCACCTCGCCGGTCCAAGCGGACGTGTCTCTGTCCCGATGGCTGGCGCCAAAGTCCGCGCCGCGGGCAAGTCCTCGCCGGTGATCGCTGGGCTCGGAACGGCCGGGAGCAGTATGTTACCACCAGGCTGATCAAATGAGCCGGTGAGCGCATACAGCAGCGCCATTGCGCGCGCAGTCTCAGTGGTGTTGGCGTGATGCTCGTGTCCGCTCCAGGCATAGTAGGAGACCGGCCGGGAATGCCAAAGTAGTCGCGCCGTCGCCTCTATCTGAGCGGGCTCAATCCAGCAGATCTCAGCCACCCGCTTAGGCGGGTACTCCGCGCAAAGTTCGGCATAGTGCGCGAATACTGGGCGGCAGGGCAGCATGCCGTGCTTCGTCGCGACCATCACTTCGCCTCCAAGGGCGAGATGTTTGACAGAGCTGCTATAACGGCCCGTCGCGGGGTCGTAAGGGACGGGCTGGCCCGCGACGTCGTCCCAGGCGACGAAATGACCGGCGTCTCCTCCCGTGGCGAGATCAGCTGCACGCAGCAGCCGGTTGGTATCGGAGCGAACGAGGTGCGGCGCATTGGTCCACGCCCGCACGAACGCGTCGTCGTACCAGCCGCGGCTGATCATCATATGCGCGAGGCCGAGCGCGAGCGCCCCGTCGGTGCCCGGGCGAAGGCGTAACCAATGATCAGCCTTGCCGGCAAGACCGACATGGCGCGGATCGACAACGATCAGCTTCATCCCGCGCTTGAGCGCCTCAATCGTCGCGGTCGCGTGCGTCAGGCGCGTGTAGGAAGGGTTGTAGCCCCAAAGGATCAGGCAGCCACTGTTGGCGATATCGGCCATTGCTCCGCCACCGCTGCCGGTCGCTACGCTGGCGACGCCCCAAGCATAGCGGGTGGCAAAGCCCCGGCCCCAGCCGCACAGGTCGAGCGCCCAGACGAGGTTCGGCGTGCCAAAGGCATTCATCAACCGGCGCACGAAGGGGGCCGAATCACCGATCGCGGTGGTGGAAGGGGAAGACTGGCTGAAGGCCACGCTGTTGGGACCGTACGTGGCGGCAAGGCGTCGCATCGCCGCCGCGGTCGTGTCCAGGGCCTCGTCCCAGGAGATCTCCACCCAACCCGGATCCGGATCCCCCTTCGGGCGGGTGCGCCGCAGTGGCCGGGTGAGCCGCTCTTTGCTGTAAACCAGCTCTGGTGCGGCGCGACCCTTGGCGCACAGTGCTTGGCCGGTCGGATGTGTGGGGTCGGGATCAAGCCGCGTAAAGCGCCCGTCCTCGACACTGGCGATGCAGCCGCAGCGGGCAATGCAGAGACCGCAAAAGCCCGGCACTTTGGTAACCGTTGTCGTGCTCATGGCTCGTTTCCTTGCTTAGGAACAAACTCGGCGCTGACCGAGGCTGCGGTGCTGGCAGTGCCGCATTCTCAATCAGTTCTCATCACCAAAATGGCCGCCATTTGAAAGTGCGTATGGCGCTTACGCAAGCTCTCGCTAAGTCGGACTTCTCGGTGCGTTGTCACCGATCGTGCTGAATTAACGCATGATCGCGAAGCCGCAGGGTCGATGTTAGTGGCGTGTAGCGAGGAAAGCGCACGCCGTTTTTAAAGATCTGCACTTCGCAGCCTTCATTGGCTCACGCCAGATCAATAGTAAGCATTGATCTTTGGCAAGACATTCGCGATGGGTTGACCAGTTTATTCGCTTCGCTTTGATCCAATTCAGAGCATGTATGGCGACAGCGACTTGGAGTGCCCGATGAGTAAAGCGTCTGGCAACGCAGCCGCCCTTGCAGCCTTCATTTCCTACAAAGCCGAGCTCGATTTGATCTTGGCCCGCCTCGCTGCACTCAGTGCCGATCACTTCAATCGGGCGCCTGACGACATCTCCTGGGCCGATGTTGGGACCCTGGGCGGCTATCTGCAGCGTCTCCGGAAAATCAACGACGCCGCTTTCCACGAAGGAGAGCACGCCATCTGAAGAAAGGCTTTCCTCGTGCCCCGACCGGCACGGCCGGCGAGGCTCGGACTGGTAGCGGGGCCGCCCACCGGGCTCGCTTCCGAGGAGTTCACCATGACCGAGAAACCGAAGAAGCTTTCCGATACGGCACGTGCGCTGCTGACCGCGGCGGCGGCGCGCGACGATTACCTGATCCGGCCACCGCAATTGCCGGGCGCGGCGGCGCGCCAGGTTGTGCGGTCATTGTTGAATGCGGAACTTGCCGAAGAGGTGCCGGCGCCAGCCGAGGATGC
>DASQVN010000864.1:0-11584 GCA_035640755.1 Rhodopila sp. | reverse complement strand
TTCCGCGCATTCGACGCGCTGGGCAGCATCCGCACCAGCCCGCGATAGGTGTTGTTCGAGCGGCCGGCGCTGATGCCCTTCGACACGATCGTGGAGCGTGAGCCCTTGCCGATATGGATCATCTTCGTGCCGGTGTCGGCCTGCTGGTGGTTGTTGGTCACCGCGACCGAGTAGAACTCACCCACGCTGTTCTCGCCGTGCAGAACGCAGGACGGGTATTTCCAGGTGATGGCCGATCCGGTCTCGACCTGGGTCCAGGAGATCTTCGATCGCGCACCGCGGCAGGCGCCGCGCTTGGTGACGAAGTTGTAGATGCCGCCCTTGCCCTCGGCGTCGCCGGGGTACCAGTTCTGCACGGTGGAATACTTGATCTGCGCGTCATCGAGGGCGATCAGCTCGACCACCGCGGCGTGCAACTGGTTCTCGTCGCGCTGGGGAGCGGTGCAGCCTTCCAGGTAGCTGACGTAGCTGCCTTCGTCGGCAATGATCAGCGTTCGCTCGAACTGCCCAGTGCTGCGCGCATTGATACGGAAATACGTCGAGAGCTCCATCGGGCAGCGCACGCCCTTGGGGACATAGACGAAGCTGCCATCCGTGAAGACGGCGCTGTTCAGCGCGGCGTAGAAATTGTCCGCCAGCGGCACGACGGAGCCCAGGTATTTCTGCACCAGCTCGGGATGCTCGCGCACGGCCTCACTGATCGGGCAGAAGATTACGCCGGCCTCGCGCAGCGTCTTCTGGAACGTCGTTGCGACGGAGACGCTGTCGAACACCGCGTCGACCGCCACCTGGGTCTGCTGCACGGCGTCGGGATCGACACCGGCCAGGATCGCCCGCTCCTTCAGTGGGATGCCGAGCTTCTCATAGGTGCGCAGGAGCTCGGGATCGACTTCATCCAGGCTCTTCGGGCCGGCCTTCTTCTTCGGCGCCGCGTAGTAGTGGATGTCCTGGTAGTCGATCCTCGGGTGCTCGACGCGGGCCCAGTGCGGCTCCTCCATCTGCAGCCAGGCCTCGTAGGCCTTCAGACGCCATTCGAGCAGCCATTCCGGCTCCTGCTTGCGGCTGGAGATCAGCCGGATGATGTCCTCATTCAGCCCCTTGGGGGCGAGGTCCATCTCGATCGCGGTCTCGAAGCCCCACTTGTAGCCCGACTGGGTGACGGACTGGACGGTTTCGAGGGTTTCAGTCTCAACAGGCATGCGTGCGTCCTATTCGGCGGCCGACGGAAGCGCCGGCGGATGTGTCGGGATGTGGAAGACCGGCAAGGGCGCCGACTGCATGTCCGCCAGGGTGATGGTAGACAACGCTCGGCTGATGGCGTCATTCACCGGATCCCAGCGTCCCCGCATCGGGCAGAGGCCTAGCGATTCACAGCCGGTGGCGCCCTCCACGCAGGCGGTCAGCGCGATCGGCCCGTCTATTGCCGCGATCACGTCGGCGATCGGGATCGTCGCCAGCGGCCGGTTCAGCCGATAGCCGCCGCGCGGACCGCGCTGCGAGGCCACGAGATCGGCCGCGCATAGTGCCTTCAGCACCTTGGCCACCGTCGGCTCGGGGATGCCGGTCGCCGCCGCGATGCCGGGAGAGGTCTGCACCCCCTCGGTTCCCGCGAGCCGCACCAGCACCACCACGGCATAGTCGGTCAGTCTCGACAGCCTGAGCATGGCGTGCGAACCCTTGCATCCCAGAACGTGAAGCTAATCGGACCTTTCCAGTCCTGATTGCCTCGAAATGGCCCATCCCTCCGCCAGCGTCAAGGGGTTCGAAGCTTCAAACCGCTGCCGATTCGCGGCGCAGGCCGCCATGGTCGAAGGCGGGTTCACAAGGCGCCGCTTACCCACTAGTAACCGTCCGACACCAATCAGGAGGGGAACCCATGTCGGGTACGATGGAAGGTAAGGTCGCGGTCGTCACGGGTGCCGGCGGCGGCATCGGACGCGAGATCGCAATCATGATGGCGGCGCACGGCGCCAAGATCATCGTCGCCGATATCGGCACCTCGGTTACAGGCGAAGGCGCCTCCGGCAGCCCGGCGGAACAGACGAAGCAGATGATCGTGCAGAAGGGCGGCGCGGCGGAAATCTGCACCGAGTCGGTGTCCACCTGGTCGTCGGCGCAGAAGATCATTCAGGCCGCGCTGGACCATTTCGGCCGGATCGACGCGGTGGTGAACAATGCCGGCATCCTGCGCGACGTGATCTTTCACAAAATGACCGAGGATGACTGGCTGTCGGTCATCGCCGTGCACCTGAACGGCGCCTTCTTCGTTTCCCGCGCTGCGGCGGAGCATTACCGCAAGCAGGAAAGCGGCACCTTCGTGCACATGAGCAGCACGTCCGGCCTGATCGGCAATTTCGGCCAGGCCAACTATGCCGCCGCCAAGCTGGGCATCACCGCGCTGTCGAAGTCGATCGCGCTCGACATGGCGCGCTACAACGTGCGCTCCAACTGCATCGCGCCGTTTGCCTGGAGCCGCATGACGCAATCCATCCCCGCCACCACGCCCGAGCAGCAGGCGCGCCTGGCGAAGATCCAGCAGATGACGCCGGACAAGAACGCGCCGATGGCGGTGTTCCTGTCCTCCGACGCGGCGAAAGGCGTGACCGGCCAAGTGTTCGGGACGCGGTTGAACGAGATCATCCTGTTCAGCTCCCCCCGGCCGATCCGGATCATGCAGAAGAACGACGGCTGGACGCCCGAGCTGATCGCCGAGCACTGCATTCCGGCGATGAAGGATGCGTTCATGCCAGTGGACCGATCGGGCGACGTGTTCAGCTGGGATCCGGTGTAGGGCGGCGTTTTCGGAACAAGGCGCCTCGGCCGCTTGCCGGGGCGCGGTGTCCTGCCGCCCCCCGTTTCTGGCATTCCCCCCTGCCATCCGGCATACTCGTGAAAAACACGAGGGAGGATGCATGTCGGTCGGAAGATTCGCCAGGATCGCGCCGGACCGTCCAGCGATCATCGACAGTGCCAGCGGCGAGGTGGTCACATATCGCGAGCTGAATGAACGGTCGGCCCGGTTTGCGCAGTACCTTGCCGCGAATGGCGTCAGGCGTGGCGACACCGTCGCGCTCTTCATGGAAAACAACATGCGGTTCCTGGAGATCGTCTGGGCGACCCGACGCTCCGGCATCTACCTGACCGCCATCAACCGGTTCCTGAACGCCGATGAAGCCGGCTACATCGTCAACGACTCCGATGCGGTCGTGCTGGTCACGTCGAAGGCGCGGGCGGACGTTGCCGCGGCGTTGGCGGACCGGGTTCCGGGCTGCCGGCGGCGGTTGATGGTCGACGGGGTCATTGACGGGTGGGAGTCCTATGAGGCTGCCACGACCGGGCTGCCAGCCGAGGCGCCGGAGGTGGAATGGATGGGCGACCTGATGCTGTACAGCTCGGGCACCACCGGGCGGCCGAAGGGTATCCGGCGGCCGCTGCGCGACGTGACCGTGGATGGAGACGATATCGTCAGGCAATTCCTCGGCGATTACGGGTTCACCGAGGACACTGTGTACTTGTCGCCCGCGCCGCTGTACCACGCCGCCCCGCTGGCGTTTTCATTGGGCATCCATCATGCCGGCGGCACCGTCGTGGTCATGCCGAAGTTCGATGCCGCGGCCGCGCTGGCGGCGATCGAACGCTACCGGATCACGCACAGCCAATGGGTGCCGACGATGTTCGTGCGCATGCTGAAGCTACCGGACGAGATGCGCGCGGGCTTCGACCTCTCCAGCCACCGCATGGCAATCCATGCCGCGGCACCGTGTCCGGTCGAGGTCAAGCAGCGGACGATCGCGTGGTGGGGACCGATCCTGCACGAGTACTACGGCGGCACCGAGGGCAACGGCATGACGCGGATCGATTCCGCGGAATGGCTGGCGCATCCAGGCTCGGTTGGGCGGGCGGCGATCGGCATCCTGCACATCTGTGACGAAACGGGTGCCGAGTTGCCGGCCGGCCAGCCCGGCCTGGTGTATTTCGAGCGCGACGTCATGCCCTTCGCCTACCACAAGGACCCCGAACGGACGCGCCTGGCACAGCACCCGGTGCACCCGAACTGGTCGACACTCGGTGATATCGGCTACCTCGACGAAGAAAAATACCTGTACCTGACCGATCGCAAGGCGTTCATGATCATTTCGGCCGGCGTGAACATCTACCCGCGGGAGGTCGAGGATGTGCTGGTCACGCACCCCTCCGTCCGCGATGTTGCAGTGTTCGGGATCCCAGATGCGGAAATGGGCGAGCAGGTGAAGGCCGTGGTCGAACCGATGGACGGTGTGGAGCCCTCGGATGCGCTGGCGCAGCAGCTGATCGATTACGCGCGCGGCCGCCTGGCGCACTACAAGGTGCCGAAGTCGGTCGATTTCATGGCGGAACTGCCGCGCCTGCCGACCGGGAAGCTGTACAAGCAGGCGCTGCGGGCGGCCTATTGGCCGGCGAAGGCGGGCTGACCCACCGCCTTCGCCGGGTGGCGGGTTGACTTCGCGCGCAGCCACCTTCGGCAAGCCTGCGCACATCAGGTCGAAATCTGCTCCAGCACCGCGCGGGCCTGCCGGATGCCGCCGAACCGGATCAGCGTGGCGGGCAGCAAGGCGCCCGGCACAATGATCCAAAGAATCCATCCCACGTGATCGGGGCCGAATGCGTAGAGCGGCCCCAGCAGCGTGACCCCGGCCCAGGCGCCCAGGTGACCCAGCCCGTCCGTCCAGGCAAAGGCCTTGGCCCGGATGCGGGTCGGGTAGGCGACGGCCGTGTAGTTGTAGAGGTTGAATAGGAACAGCCCTGTCCCGACCCGGCTGGCGATATAGCAGATGGCGATCACTCACAGGTTCGGCACCATCCATGCCACGGCCCATGAGGCTGCGAACAGCACGCCCATGGTGAATATGACATCCCGCCGCTCTACCCGCTCGCCCAGGCGCGCATTGAGCAGGAAACCGATGAACAGGGCGGCGTAGGCGACGGCAATGGTCAGGAACACGAAATGCGAGGTGCCGCCGTGGTCGACCATGTAGACTGCCGCGAAGGCGCCCACGCCATAGATTAGGCCGGCATAGGCCAGCAGCCAGACGCAGATCAGCAGCCAGGTGCGGGCGCGATAGACCGGGCTGGTGAACAGCTCGGTCCACGACCCGCCCTGGGCGCTGACGACGCGGTGCTGCGCCACCGCGGGGAGCGGCAGGGCAGCGCCGTATGCGGCGGCACAGCGCCGTTCGTAGTCGGCCATGGTGCGTTCGGCTGCCTCGTGCCGCCCGTGCGCCTCCAGCCAGCGCGGCGACTCGGGAAGTTTCCAATAGAGCAGCGGCAGCAGCACCAGCACCTCGATGGCGGCGCTGACCCAGAGGAACAGCTGCCACTGATGCGGGATCCAGGCGAAGGCCAGCAGGTTGACGCCGACGGCGACGAGCGCGGTCACACCCTGGGAGGTGAGCAGCACCCGGTTGCGGATCTCGGGCGAGGTCATTTCGGACAGGTACACCGAGTGGGTGGCGACGATGCCGCCAACACCCAGCGTGCTCATGACCGACAGCACCACCATGGCGTAGAAATTCGTGACGTAGGCGAACGGCCAGATGCACAGACCGCCGAGGAATGTTGCCAGCAGGATTGCCGGCCTGCGGCCGTAGCGGTCGGCCACCCAGCTCATGATATACACGCCCAGCAGGACCCCGAGGCCGACCTGCAGGGCCTGGATCACGCCGTACTGCACCACGTCGATGATGTGGTTCGGACGCCAGACGAACGGATACAGCCGCGCGCCGATGCCGTCGGTATCGAAGATGATGAAACCCCAGGTCACCTCGACCAGGATTGCGAGCTGCCATTGCACCCGGGTCAGCGGCAGCCGGTCGATCCGGGCCGCGATCGCCCCGTCATAGGTGATACGTTCGGCCATGCGTGTCTTCCCCCGTGCGGGCTGCGCGGTCTTGTCGCGGTGCGCCGCAGACGCCCGTGCGGAGCCAGCTTATACGATCCGCGCGTGCTGACCACGAATTTCGGACCTGCGGGGAAACGTTGGCGCGATGACAGTGGCGCGGGATGGGCATCGGCCGCATCCCGCACGCTGGCTGTTGATCTGTAGAGCGGATTCACGCTCCCGCACGCTCCGCTCTGCCGCGATCTGCTGTGGATCTACCGCTTGGCGACGCGATCGTCGGAGTCGATCGCGGAGGGCAGGTACACTGCGATGCAGCCCGTTTTCGGGCAGGGGTTGGTCGGGTCCGACGTCCCCGCCGCCACCGACCCGATCGGCACGAATACGTGGTGCGACAGCCGGTCGGCCGCGACCGAGTGCGCCGAGGTGGAGGTCGCAACGCCGCCGTCGTACTGCAGCGTGACCGCGTCGATCGTTCCCAGCACCGGCGTGATCTTGCCGCTGGAATCGGTATTGTTGCGCGCGGCCAGATAATAATGATGGCTGGCGGCATCATACCAGACCTCATCCGACCCGCCGACCTGCGGGAAGGACTGCAGGACGCGTCCGTCCTTGCTGCTGATGATCAGCGACTGGGTCAGGACATTGGGCGCGGTACCGAAGGAGGCACTGCAGCCGATCAACACCTGCTCGCCCGGGCCGAGCGTCAGGCCGGCAGGGGTGCAGTTGCTGACCGGGAACGTCGCCGTCACCTGCAGCTTTGCCGGGTCGATGACCGAGACGCCGCCTTGCGTGGCGTCATTCGGGTCGATTTGCGGCACCGAGACATAGAACAGTCCAGTGCGGGGCGACCATTGCGGCTGCTCGATCCCCGTACTGGTGGCGTCCGGCGTACCTTTGGTGCCGTCAAATACGATCTTGCCGATGACCTCGTGCGTGTCGGTGTTGATCATGGTGACGAAGGGCGGCGTGTCGGCATTGTTGGCGACCGCAAGCAGGTGGTCCGCCGCGTCCCATGCCATTTCATCGCAGCGCTTCTGGCCGCCGGTGCTGATCGTAGCGGTTACCTGGAACGTGGCGATGTCGATCACCTTCACCGTGCTGTCGCCGTCACCTGCCCAGACTTCGTTGCCGACGATCGCTACGCCATCCGGCCCGGACAGGCTGTTGTTGGCGGTTCCGTCCGCGTTCAGGACGACGCCCTTGAACCCGGCGACCCGGCCGATGAAGGTGTTGAAGCGCGAATCGAAGAAGTCGACCGACGCGTTGGTCCGGTCCCCCAGCACGTAAAGGCCGAGCTTCGGATCGACGAAGCTGATGTCGAAGGCGCCCAGGCCCTTGGGGCTATTCACGTCGATCTGTTCGACAAGCGCCATATGCTCGTCTGCTTTCGCGGGGCCGCAATAAAAAAAGGTCGGCAGCAGCGCTGCGACCGCGCCGGCAAAGCATTTTGCCACGGACATTTTGTTCTCCCCTGATCGGGCCACCTGATTGAGGCGCGGTGGCACGCCATTGTGCCTCATTCGGGGTGAAAAGCTATCAGATCGCAAAATGATGATGGTCGTTTCGGCGCGCCGGCGCGCACCGATGCAGGTACGCTATTCCGCTAACGCGGCGAGCCCTTGCTCGGTAACCGGCTCGAGTCCCATCGCCTGCGCGAGACGTTGGAGGCGCCGCACCACGCTTTCGCCCTCAAACACGCCGCTGTCTGGGCGCAGGCTGAGCACCAGGCGCGTACCCTCGACCCGCAACCGGGTACCGGCGAGCAGCGCCTTGGTGCCGCCCGAGAGGGTGTAGGCGAGGCGAAGCGAGATGCCCAGCACCTCGGCCCGCTTGGCCGACTCGGCATCCAGTAGCAGACGGGCCGGGCGCAGGAAGGCGGCGTCCGAATCAGCCTCATACCGAAGCGCGACACCCAGGGAGAGGAAGGCGCGGGCGTAATGGTCGAGCGCCACGCCCGGCTGGCGCAGGACGCGCAGGAAGGCCTGTTCGGCGCGGAACTCGGGATGATCGTGGCTGCCGACGTCCGACATCCAGCACAGCGCTTCGCGCAGCCTTCGTGCACTCGCGGTCTCCCGCGGGAACAGCGGATCGGTCCAGACGATCAGGGCGGGCGGCAGCAACGGGTCGCGGCCGAGCCGGGCGGCGAATTCCCAAGCGGCGCTCATAAGGGGATCCTGGGCGCGAATCTCGGGCGGGAGCGTGCGCATGAACCAGCCTTCGCGCAGGCCGCTCGCGCTGAACACCACGCGGCGGGCACCGCTCGCCCGCAGCAGCCGCCGAAGCACGATGGCGGCGAACGGCAGATCATCGAGCCGCCGCCGCGGCGCGCCGGGCAGACGCTCCAGGACCTTGCGCGGCGCACTGTACAGCAGGCCGCTCAGGTCGCGCGCTTCCTCCCGTCCGATGATGTAGTGGTGCACCATCGCCAGCGGGTAGCCGGTCTGGGCGATATGGATGCGCGCCATGGCACGCCAGGCGCCGCCCACAAGATACAGGTCCGAGCCGCCCGCCTGCTGCAGCCAGGGGATGGCCTGCAGATCGGCTTCGGCGATCTCCCGCGCCCGCGCGGCGTCGCCGCCGGCGCGTTCGGCCAGGCGGATCGCGCCCAGCGATGTCGTCTGTGAGGCCTTGCGCCCCCTGTTTGCCAACCAGACGAGTTCCAGCGACCCGCCGCCGATGTCGGCCAGAACGCCGTTCGCCTCGGGGATGCCGCACAGCATGCCGTCGGAGGCGTAGGCGGCTTCCTCCTGCCCCGAGAGAATGCGGACCGGCACACCAGGTAGGCGGGATTTCAACATGTCCACGAAGGCGGGGCCGTTCTTTGCATCGCGCACGGCCGCGGTGGCCAGCACTTCGAACGGCTCTACCCCCATGGCACGGGCCAGTGCGTGGTAGCGGTGCATCACGGTCACCGCCTGGCGGACTGCCTCCTCATTCAACCGGCCCGTAGCCTGCAGGCCCCGGCCCAGCCGCAGCACGGCTTTCTCATTGAAAATCGCGCTGGGATTGCGGGTATGGCCCTCATAGACGACCAGCCGGACCGAGTTCGACCCGAGATCGACCACACCGCAACGCGGCAGGGGAGGCGGCGCAGCAAACGGCATGCATCAATCCTGCAAGACCCTGTCCTGGCGGGTGCGACCGATCAGCGGCGTCGGCGCCGAGACCGAAACGGGCGCGGCCACCGCCGGACCATGCAGCGCCGACCCGCGGCCGGACAGGGAGGGGTTGGTCATGAAGTAGTCATGGGCAGAAATCGGCTTCCGTCCAGGGGGGACCCGGGTCCATTTTCCATCGGCGTGCAGCTCCCACGATTGCAGGGAGTCCTTCAGGTTGATCACCATGATCTGGTCCAGCACCTGGGCATGAACGGTGGGGTTGTGGATCGGCACCAGTGTTTCAACGCGCCAGTCCATGTTCCGCTCCATCCAATCCGCAGAGCTGATGAAAACCTTGGCATGCCGGTTCGGCATCGGGTGGCCGTTGCCGAAGGCGCAAATACGGCTGTGTTCCAGGAAACGGCCAATGATCGACTTGATGCGGATGTTCTCGGACAGACCCGGCACGCCGGGCCGCAGGCGGCAAATGCCGCGGATCACGCCCATAATCTTTACGCCGGCACGGGAGGCTTCGTACAGCGCATCGATCAGCTCGACATCCGTCAGACTGTTCATCTTGAGCCAGATGGTGCCAGGCTTGCCGGCGCGGGCGAACTCGATTTCCTCGCCGATCAGCTCGAGCAGCCGCGGGCGGATGGTCAGCGGGCTGAACGCGAGTTCCTCCACCTTCTCGGGCCGGGCATAACCGGTCATGAAGTTGAACAGGCGCGCGGCGTCGCGGGTCAGCGACGGGTCGGTGGTGAAAAAGCTCAGGTCGGTGTAGCTGCGCGCCGTGATCGGGTGGTAGTTGCCGGTGCCGAAATGGGCATAGGAACGGATCGCGCCGGCTTCGCGGCGAACCACCAGGGACAGCTTGGCGTGGGTCTTCAGCTCGGTGAAGCCGTACACGACCTGCACGCCGGCGGCCTCCATGCGGCGGGCGAGACGGATATTGGCTTCCTCGTCGAAGCGGGCCTTCAGCTCCACCATGGCGGTGACGGACTTGCCGGCCTCGGCAGCCTCGATCAGCGCATTGACGATCGTGCTGTCGCGGCTGGTGCGATAGAGCGTCTGCTTGACCGCAATCACCGCCGGATCCTGTGCCGCCTGGCGGAGGAATTGCACCACCACGTCGAAGCTCTCGTACGGGTGGTGGACGATGATATCCTTGGCGCGGATCGCGGCGAAGCAGTCGCCGCCGAAGTCGCGAATACGTTCGGGAAAGCGCGGCGTATACGGCGGGAACAGCAGGTCGGGCCGGTCATCCACGATCATCTGCTTCAGGTCGGCCAGGCCCAGCAGGTACTGGTCCTTGTGGATTTCGTCGGCGGCGGCGTCGAGCTCGTCCACGACCAGGTCCTGCAACTCCTGCGGCATGGAGCTGTCGATCTCCAGGTGGATCACCACGCCGCGGCGCCGGCGCTTCAGCGCGCTTTCGTAGGAGCGGACGAGGTCCTCGGCTTCTTCCTCGAACTCCACGTCGGTGTCACGGATGACGCGGAACAGCCCGTGCCCATTCAGGCGGAAGCCGGGGAAAACCCGGTCGAGGAAACGGACGATGACGTGTTCCAGCAGGATGAAGCGGATCGGCTGGCCGGGTTTGGTGTTCGGCAGGCGAACGAAGCGATCCACCTGGCCCGGCAGGGGCAGCAGGCCGCGCATGCCCTGTCCGTCCTCGATCCGCACCAGCAGCAGCGCCAGCACGAGACCCATGTTGGAGATGAACGGGAACGGATGCGCCGGATCGACAGCAAGCGGCGTCGCGACGGGGAACACGCGCTCCATGAACCAGGCTTCCAGCCAGGCGATGTCGGCGTCCGACAACGCGCTGGTTTCACACAGCTCGATCCCGGCCTTGCGCAGCAGCTCCCGCAGTTCCCGCAGCACCCTCTGCTGGTCCGACAGCAGTGCCTCGGCGCGCCTACGCAGTTCGGCGAGCTGCTGGGCCGGGGTGCGCCCGTCGGCCGAGGTCACGGTCGTGCCCGCCTTGGCCTGGCCAATCAGGCCGGCGACGCGGACCGAATAGAACTCATCGAGGTTCGACGCGCTGATCGACAGGAAGCGCAGCCGTTCCAATAGCGGGTGGCGGGTATTCTCGGCTTCCTCCACCACGCGGTGGTTGAAATCGAGCCAGGAGAGCTCCCGGTTGATGAAGCGATCCGGATGGTCGGCCGGCAGCGTGCGATCTACCGCGGCCTCGCCGGCCGGCGAGGCCGCGGCCTGCGGATTGAGCGCCACGACTGTCGGCGTGGTCTTTTCCGCCCTCAACCTCATCGTTCTCGTCCCTGGTTGCTTGCGCAGCATTTATAGACGCCGATCCCGCTCGGGGTCAGCCGTTTCCGCATCCAATATGACCGGCAGATGGGCGGCTTCGACGGATGTCTTGCAATCTTCACCCGTGGTCTGGTCGAGCAGATCGCTGGAGCGCAGCACGTCACTGGCGAGCGCGCGGGTGATGGCCTTGCCAGTCACCAAGCTTTCGCGGTCCAGCCGGACCACGATGGCGCGCAGCGCGCCGGCCGAGCGAGGCAGACGGGTGAGCAACCAGCTCTGCACCGGGGCGGGGACCGACAGCTGCCGCTCGGCCAGCAGGCGCATCAACAGGGCG